>JBDTMO010000039.1:0-15743 GCA_039934235.1 bacterium
AAGATCTTCGTGGGTGAGTGGGGCGCGTATGAGACGCCGTTCGAGCCATGGAATGCCAAGTCGCGGACCGAGGCGCCCACGCCGAACATGCGCGCCGCCATCGGCGACGCCGCCTTCATGACCCAGATGGAGAAGAACGCCGACATCGTGGTCATGAATTGCTATGCGCCGCTGCTCGTCAACGTGAATCCTGGCGGGAGACAGTGGCGTCCCAACCTGATCGGGTACGATGCGCTCCACGTGTACGGGTCGCCGAGCTATCAGGCGATCAAGTTGTTCAGTACGCACATCGGGGACGAGATTCTCAACGCGACGACGGCTGAAACGAGCGTACTGGTTTCCGTGACGCGGGAGAGCAAGTCAGGCACGGTCTACATCAAGCTCGTAAACCCGGGCGAGAGCGACGCGCATGTGCAACTGAACTTGCAAGGGGCCGGGAAATTGGCGTCCACGGCCACTGCCATCACGCTGTCGGCCGATCCGCAGGCCACCAACAGCCTCGGCGCTCCCGATCAGGTTGTGCCGGTGACCTCGAGGGTGACCGGTGTGACACCTGCTTTCTCGTACACCGTGGGCCGGCATAGCATTGTCGTCCTGATACTGACGGCGCGCTGACCTGCGCGCTCAACCCGCTTTCCGGCTGGCGCGAACGACAGTCAGGCGCCCGCGTCCGGCAGCGACAGCGTGAATGTGCTCCCCAATCCTTCCGTGCTGCGCACCCTCAGGTCGCCGCCCATTCCGCGCGCCAGGTCACGGCTTATCGCGAGCCCTAACCCGGTACCCTCTGTGGAGCGCGTCAGGTTGCGGTGCACCTGTATGAACGGGTCGAAGATCATGTCCTGCTTCTCGCGCATTATCCCGATTCCTGAATCCGAGACGCGCAGATAGATCACGCCGTCGGGCATTTCGCTGCGCGATGGCGCGTCCACAGTGATGCTGCCACCCGACTCCGTGAACTTGATGGCGTTCGAGAGAAGGTTCAGGAGGATCTGCCGGAGCTTTTCCTCATCGCCGCGCACCCGCAGGTCTTCGGGAACGCGCGACGTGAACACGAGCTTCTTCCCCGCCATCTGGGGCTCGATCATCAGTGCGACGGCGTTCACAATCTCGGCGAGCCCGAGATCGGTCACATTGAACTCGATATGTCCCGCTTCGAGCTTGGCAAAGTTGAGGATGTCGTTGATGAGCGAGAGCAGGTGCTGTTCCGAGCGGAGGATGCGCGCCAGGGAATCGCGCTGGGCAGCGGTGACGGGCCCGTGCATGCCCATGTCCAAGAGCTGCGCGTGGCCGGCGATCGCGTTGAGCGGCGTGCGGAGCTCGTGACTCATTGCCGCAAGGAAGCTGCTCTTGGCGCTATTGGCCGCTTCCGCGTCCGCACGCGCCGCCTCGGCCTCCACGCGCGCGCGGACCTGGGTGGTGACGTCGACGCCATGTACGAAAATTCCCGAGCGGGAGCCATCCGCCTCCACGATCGCCTGGTAGACGACCGTCACGAAGCGTTCCTCGGTCGGTCCGCCGCGCTCGCGTTCGAGAGTCAGAGGAAGTTCCTGGCCGACGAATGCCTCCCCCGTCGCGAGCACGCCGTCCAGCAGCTCGAAATACCCTTGCCCCTCCGCTTCAGGAACGGCCTCGCGCACCGGGAGGCCGATCAGCTTTCTGTAGCCGACCAGCTGCAGATACCCGTCGTTGGCCATCTCGAACACGTGCTCCGGACCACGGAGGATCGCGATGAATGCCGGCGCGTGGCGAAAGAGCTCGGTGAGTCGCGTCTGTTCCACCCGTAGTGACGCGAGTGCGTCCTCGGTCGCGACGGCCTGCCGCAACAGGAGTTCATGCGTCTGTTTCAGGGACGCGTGTGCGCGCTGCACCTCGGCGTTCGCGCGCGCCCTCGCCTTCATGAGACTCAGGTGTGCCCCCACCCGCGCGACGAGCTCCCTGGCCGAGAAGGGCTTGGCGAGATAGTCGTCGGCTCCGGATTGCATTCCCTCGATGCGCGACTCCTCGCCTGCGCGCGCAGAGAGCAGAATGACTGGAATTCCGCTGGTGCGCGGGTCGCCGCGCAGTGCCCGGAGCAGGCCGAATCCGTCGAGCACCGGCATCATCACGTCGGACAGGACGAGGTCCGGCGGATCCACGAGCGCGGCGGACAACGCGCTCCTGCCATCGGCACAAGCGTACACGTCCCATCCGTGGCTGCGCAGCAGGCGGGCGACGTAGTCTCGTACGTCGGCGTTATCATCCGCGAGGATGATCCGCGCGGCGTGCACCGGGGGCGCGATCGTTTGGGAAGCACCGCCTGGATCCTCATCATCCATGACGGCGTCAATCGCCTCCGCGCCCGCATCGCTGGACGCCCACCGGAGCGCCTCCTCGACATAATCGGCGCCGATCCCCGGCCGCGCTTGACCGGGCGCGGCGCCGATCCGATCCGGAGAGAGGTGAGCGGTGCCGCGCGGGACACGAACCGTGAACTCGCTGCCCACGCCCGCCGTGCTGCGCACCGCAATCTCACCGCCGTGCAGCTTCACGAGCTCTTGCACAAGCGTCAGGCCGATGCCGCTGCCCTCGTGCGTGCGCGCGCGTGCGTTCCGGACGCGATGGAACCGGTCGAAGAGCAGCGGCAGCTGCTCCGGCGAAATGCCGACGCCTGTGTCACTGACGACGAGCTGCGCCGCGTCGGCATCCAACGTAACCGAGACGGCAATCGATCCCTCGAAGGTGTGCTTGAACGCGTTCGAGAGCAGGTTGAGGACAATCTTTTCCCACATCTCGAGGTCGACATATACCTCCGTCTCGAGGATCGGTACATGCACGGCGAGCGTGAGTCCCGCCCCCTCGATTGCCGAGCGGAAACTCGACGCGAGTTCCGCGGTGTAGCGGCCGAGGTCCGTCGCCTGGTACCTCGCCTCGGCCCGACCCGCCTCGATGCGTGAAAACTCGAGCAGCGTGTTCACGAGCTTGAGTAAGCGGCGCTCGTTCCGGTGAATGAGTTCGAGGTGCTCGCGCTGCTCCACCGTCAATCCACCCACCGCGCCATCCAGGAGCTCCTCGGTGGGTGCGAGCATCAGCGTGAGCGGCGTACGAAATTCGTGGCTGACATTGGAGAAGAATGCGGTCTTGTCGCGATCGATCTCCGCGAGCGCTGCGGCGCGCCGCTGTTCCTTTTCGTAGGCACGTGCACTTGTGATTGCCGTCGCGACCTGGCCCGCGACGAGGTCGAGGTAGCCGCGATACCGGTCGTCGAAGACCAGTCGTGGGCTGAGTCCCGCGACCAACGCTCCGTACGGCCGCTCTTCACCGTGCAGCGCGATCGGCAACACGAGTGCCGAGCATGCCGGCTCTGGCCAGCGCGACCCCCGCAGGCTTCCGAACCGTGAAGCAACGTCGTCAACGACCACGGCCTCGCGTGCGTGAACCGCCGCCGCGAGCGGCCAGCCGGACGTGCCTCCGTCGCCGATCTCGACGACGCGTGGCGCAGCGTGCCCGCCAGGCTCCATTCCGCCGACCCCTTCCAGGGTCAGACGTTCTCCCGACTCGTCGAGCAGGTAGAGCAGTACGAAAGGTGTGTCCGACGCGCTCGCGCCGAGCGTCTCCGCCGCCAGCCGGCAAACCATCGACGCACTGTCGATCCGCGCGAGGACACTGGCGAGCTCTCGAAGTGTGGTGACGCGACGCTCGCCGAGCACGCGGTCGGTCGTCTCCACCACAGTCACGAATACGCCGCCGACGTCGCCCGACTCATTGCGGATGGCGCTATAGCAGAAGGTGAAGTAGCACTCCTCAACGAAGCCAAATCGATCGAGGGGAAGCATCCAGTCGTCGATGTAGGTCGGCTCCGCGCGGTCCATCACGCGCCCGAATAGCGGGCCGACGTACTCCTCCCAGACCTCAGCGAATGTCTCGCGGCTGCTGAGGCCAAGGGCGGCCGGGTGCTTGGTGGCGCCGAGGATCGGGCGGTAGGCGTCATTGTAGAACTGCGTGTACTCGCGACCCCATGCGATGTACATGGGGAATCGCGATTCAAGCAGCATGCTGACGGCCGTCTTGAGGCTTTGCGGCCAGCCCTCGACTGGACCGACGGCGGTGGCGGACCAGTCGAGGGCGCGCATGAGGGCGCCCATGTCGCCACCGCCGGCAAGGATAGACGTGGCGCCGCTCGGCCTGCTTTCACCGGGCCGGGCTTCAGGGATAAGCATTACGCGAAACCTCTTCGGGAGAATCCCTGAAATCGTCAGGCGTCAGTATCGTTCGGCCCGTTAGTGAAACGTGTCGAATGTGCGGGGGTGTCGTAGGACGGTCAAGCGACTCGGCGAATCGTCGCGCCGGCCTCGCTCATTAGGCGGGTCCGGAACTCTTCGGGTTCTCGTTTGCTAATCAAAGTGTGACGAAGATCGTAAGGACTCCGCATGCGTTCTCCCGGCGCGCCCGCGTTCAGGCAGCGCTTGCGGCCGAAGGGATCAACGCGACATGACCATGCTCCTGCTGGCCTTCTTCGGTGGTGTGCTTACCATCCTCAGCCCGTGCATCCTTCCCGTCATCCCGCTCGTCTTCGCGCGTACGGGACGAAGCTTTGGTCGCGAGATCGTGCCCATGCTCGCGGGTCTTGCGCTCGCCTTTACGGGCGCTGCTCTTATCGCCACCGCGACGGCGCATTGGATCCTGGTGGCGAACGAGGTGGGCAGAAACGCAGCGCTCGCGCTGCTCGCCGTGGTGGGCGTTGCGCTCGTGTCCACGCGCGCGGCGGAGTGGCTCACCCATCCCGCGTCGCGCGCAGGCGCAGCACTACTCGGGAGCCAGTCGGGCGCGCTCACGCCGTGGCGCAACGTCGTGGTGGGCATGGCCATCGGCCTGCTCTGGGCCCCGTGTGCCGGCCCCATACTCGGCCTCCTCATCGCGGCGGCGGCCAGCGGCGACGCGCCGCATGCCGCCCTCCTGTTTCTCACCTTCGGCCTGGGTGCAATCATGTCACTGGCTGCAGTCACATTACTCGGAACGAGCCTCCTCACGCGTCTCAAGCGCGCTGGCGCTGCCGACGTCGTTGTTCGCCGCCTACTCGGTACCGCCACCCTGCTTACGGTCGTCGCACTGTTCTTCGGATGGGATCGCACGCTTTTCGCCAAGGGAGGTCTCGTACGAACGGCAGGTGCGGAAGAACTGTTAGTCTCACGGCTGGCGCCGAGGGCCACGTCCACCGCACCCGCCGGCACGTCGCTTGATGAATTTGCCGCTGACGAGGCGGCCCGTCTAACGCCCATCGCACTCGCACAGGCTGATGGCGTGCTGCCGGGATTCGAAGGAGGAACGGAATGGATCAACTCTCCTGCTCTTACTCCCGCCGCACTCCGCGGCAAGGTGGTGCTCGTCGATTTCTGGACCTTCGAGTGCTACAACTGCCTCAACGCTTTGCCACACGTAAAGGAGTTGTACGCGAAATACAAGGATCGCGGCTTCGTCGTGATTGGCGTGCACACTCCGGAGTTCGCGCGTGAGCGCGTGCCGGAGAACGTGCGACGCGAAGTCTCGAAGCTCGGGATCACCTACCCGGTCGTCATCGATAACGACAACAAGATCTGGAGCGCGTTCCACAATCAATACTGGCCGGCCGCCTTCTATGCCGACGCTACGGGCAAGATGCGCTTCTACCATTTTGGCGAAGGGCGATATGAGGAGCAGGACAAGGTAGTGGCCAAACTCCTGGCGGAGCGCGACGCGAACACGACTCGCTGAAAACATGCCGTATCGTCAAAAACCAAACGAAGGCCTGTCACCCGGCAGGCCTTCGTTTATTCAATCACCCTGCTGCAGGTACGCAGGCCCCTATCACCCAGCCGTGTTGCCACCGTTAGCGTGCCCTCGTATTGTAGCTCTTCCTGAACGCGAGCCGTGACCGTGACCCATCCCAGCACGCAGGCATCGCCCGCTGTTCCGTCTCGTCTCGGATTCCACATCGCAATGGGCGGCGCGTTGGGCCTGTGCGTCGGCATCCTGATGGTATGACGACGGCGCCCGTGGTCGGTACGATCATCGGCGCGCTCGCCGCGCTGTTTGCCACGATCTTCGGCGTGAAGGACCAGGACCTTTCGAGCTTCGCCCGCATCGGCGGCTTTGGGGCGCTCTGTGTCCTCGGCGTCATGGGCGGCATCTACCTGCGGGCACACAACAGCCTCGGCACCAACGCGGGACAGCAGGTCGCGGAGTGGACCGCCGCCGGTTACACCCTCCCCGTCGCCCGTGCCATCGTGCTGTACCGCGAGTTGGGTGTGCTCGTGGGCCCGAGGGGCGAGCTCACGACGACGTCGCGCGCCGAGAAGGTGAGCGCGGCGTCGCTGACGTCCACGTCGTTGTCGGGCAAGGGCGCGGAGGAGTGCGCGAACATGGCGCCATCACAGTTCGGCGACGATCCCGCGAAGATCATCGCCTCGTACCGCGCCACGGGCGATGGATGGCAAAACCTCGCCGCCGCGCTCGACAACGTGCCTGTCGCAGCGCAGAAGCAGCTGATCCACGCGGCGTATGATCTCGCATGCGCCGCGGAGAAATAGCGTGATGCCCTCGCGGCGTACTATCGCCATCCTGCTGCTCGCGGCGACGCTGCCGTCGGGACACCCGCTTCCCGTCGCGCGCGCGGACATCCTGCGCGTGCAGGCGAGTGGCTGCGCCGGTGACCGCGGGTCGCGCGTGGGCACTGGGTTCGCATGGCACTCGTCGAAGGAAGTCGTGACGGCGCTGCACGTGGTGGCAGGCTGCCAGCGGCTCACCGTGTACTCGGAGCGCGACGGGCAGACCTACAAGGTCAACGTCAGCCGCGTGCTGCGGCGCGCCGACCTCGCGCTCATCGCGGTCGATGGCAACGTGACGTTCCCTCCCATCGTCGAAAGCGCGGGACAGCCCACGGCGAATACCGATCTCACCGCGTGGGGCTATGGCGAAGGCATCCCCTCGATGCGCGACTTCCGCCCGTTGCGCGTGGCGAACGGCGCGCCGACGCTTCAGCAGAACATCCCGTCGGAGGTCGCGACTGAGCTCGCGCGCGCGGGGTCGCCGGCGCTCAACATCACTGTCGTGCCGATCGACGCACCACTCGCGCCGGGACTTTCTGGTGCGCCGCTGTTGGATGCAACGGGACGTGTCCGCGCGATCGCCGACGGCGGCGTGTCGCATGGCATCACGCACGTGAGCTGGGCCATCCCGGTGCAGTACCTCACGGAACTCCTACAGTCCACGGAATCTGCCACCGCGTTTTCGACGCCGAACGCCAACCTCTCGGCCGCCGAGGTCACGCGCGCCGACGTGTTCGCGGCGGACTTCGTGGCGGAGAACGTCAAGACCGTCAACTGCGGCACCGCTCGACTGCGCATGACGAGAACGCTGTCGCTCAGTGAAGCGGAGATCGGCAACGATTCGCCGTTGGGAATGCAACAGTTGAAGTCCATTATCCCGTTCAACCCATCAACCCTGAAGTTTGACGTCTATGAGGATGCCTCCTCTGGTGCGACAGTTGCCGTCCCATCGGGAGTGCCCCTGACGACGTTCAGCCCGGCGTCATGTATGGCCTCGATGTTGAATGGGCTGATCAACATCGTCGTTTCGGTGACGACCGTTCCGCCGGGCTCGAACCCCGATCTGCTATCCAGCCAGTTCGAGGCGCACGCGGCGCCACCGCCGATCTTCAACTGGGTGCCGGACGTCGCGTGGTCGTACATCATGCCCTTCTACCGGCCGGACGGACTGGTCGTGCGGCGCAAGGCGTTCATGCATATGGTGCCCAACGCGCTCAACACGTCCACGGAATATCTCTTCGAGACGCTCGCGGCGCGGAACGGAGCGTTCGTCGGCGTCGCGGCCGTTCGGCGCAGTGATCTCCAGGTGCAGCTTTGCCAGCGCGGCATGGTTCCGCCGCAGCAGTGCCCGCCCGCGTCCTACTTTCCGGTATGGGCACACGCGGCGCTTTCGGTACAATTGGCGACGTTCGCGATCTCGGCGTCCAATCCGAATCTCGCCGCATGGCAGCAGACGGGTCGTGGCGGGCCTTGATACTCGGCCGCGCGTGGCTGCGCGCATGGGTGCTGCGCAGCGCATAGGTAAGGTCCTGCATGGCGCGCCTTGTGTCGAATCGCTAGCTGGCCGAAGTCTCGCGCGCGGCCCAACTGTCTGCCAGCGCTTTCTCCTTCGACAGCGTAACGACGGCGCCCTTCACTGTAATCCGGAGGAAGGGGCTATGATGATATCCGCCGACCAACACCGCGCGCGTCCTCAGCGAGAATACTCGGCCGGACCGCGAAATCTCATACAGGTCTTCGTAGCCGCTGAGCGGGACACGCTCCTCGAGCTCGCTGTTCTTCTGCGCACGACTGGCGTTCTGGACTTCCAGCTTGCGTCGCCGATTTGCGTGATGATGCCTGCTGTCTCGTTGAGCCATGCCGAAAGATAGCCGTTGTGGTGGTGCATAGCAGCAAAGCCCGCTTCCACAGAGTGAAAGCGGGCTTGTGTTCATGCGCGCGCATGAGTGTCAGTCCTTATACGGATCGTGCTCGTTCGCGCCGGCCATCACAACGATGAGCGGCCGCAGCGTGTGCAGCACGTCGACCGTGCCTTCCTGCGCAGCGAGTACGGCCGGCAGACGACGATATGCCTGCGGGCTCTCATCGAGCCCGCCTCCGCGAAGGACGACGCCCTTCGACGTCACCCACTCGTCCATCATTTCGGGCGTTACGCGTCCCGGCGTGATGACAGCGCCGGTCTTGCGATTCCGCTTTCCGGCAGCAGCAGTACGCGACATCACCCGCCCTGCACCGTGCACGGTGCTGAACAGCGACTCACGCTGTGCCACCACGACTTCGTCCGACATGGCGGCGCCGTCGACGCCGCGCACGATCACCGCGTCGTCGCCCATGGAGCCCCCGACGAATCCCTTCTGCCCGGGAAACGCCGGCGTTGCACCCTTACGGATGACAACCACTTCCTCGCCACCGTGCATTTCCTTCCATGCAAAGTTGTGATGATTGTGCACGAGCTCCAATTCAGTACCGCCGAGGATGGAGACCACCTTGCGCGCAACCCATTCGCGTCCGGCGTAGGCGTACTGTCCGGCAAGATTCATCAGGTGCCAGTAGTCGTGCCCCACAGGCTCGGCGAGGTCAAGCAGCACCTCGCGCTCCGGTACGCGCTCGCCCCTCGCCTTGCCCTGTCCAACTGCGAGGAACGCTGACGCGATCGTGTGACCGAACCCTCGGCTCCCAAAGTGCACACCAACCCAGAGCGCGCCCGTCTCGTCGACGAACACGTCCACGTAGTGATTGCCGCTACCGACGGTGCCAAGCTGCTGCCGCGCCTTGGTGCTCAGTGCCTGGCGGTGCCGTGGAGGAACTGCGCTCCACGCTGCGTCATCGAACAACGCGTGATCGACGGGCGCATCGTCGGCGCGATTCTTCCGGCCAACGCCGAAGCTCACGGTATTGGCGATTTCATCGGCGAAACCGATGAGCGCGCGCCGCACATCGCCAGGCGTCTTTCCGAGTGCGTCGAGCGTAAGGTCCGTCCGAATTGCCGCGTTACCGCACGCGATATCGAAGCCAACGCCGACAACGGAGACCTGATTACGGTACGTGGCTACACCGCCAATGGGCCTGACGTATCCAACGTGCCCGTCCGCCATCAGCGCGGCGTCGACAGCGCGAGAACGCACGTCCTGGAACTGTATGATGGTCTGTTCGTCGTGCTGTCCAAAGATCTTCATGATGTGCGTAATTGAATTGTGATACTGTCGTCCTGAGCGAAACGAAAGTGCAGATCCTTCGACTCGCTTCGCTCGCTCAGGATGACAGAGCGAAATCATTGATCACCTGCGGGACGGCCGTGTCGAAACCGACCACGTCGAGCATCCCCGCATCCTCCGGGTCCGCGATCGTGAACCCATTCGACGTCATCGCGACAATCACCATCTTCGCCGCGATGCCCATGCGCTCCCGATAACGGCGGAGTGCCTGCGCCGGATGAATGTCACCAGACCACGTTTCGCTATCGGTGTAAACGACAAAGACGTCCACCGGCCAGCGGTGCTTCAGCGCTTCCACCATTGGAAGTGCGCAGTCCGTTCCACCGAACGGCAGGTTGCTGATCGACGCGACCACATCGTCGAGTCGCTGGCGAGGTGAGACGGCAAGCGCGGCGAGTCCCGTGTCGTACATCGACCCATGCGTCGACGAGTACATCGACTTGTATGATCCCTCGGTGAATGCCACGATACGATGATTCGGCTCGCGCGCCGCCGTGATCATTGCCATCGCGGCTGCGGCCTCGCGGCACGAAATGAAGGGCATGCCCTGCACGGGTGCATCCATCGAACCCGACACGTCGAGCGCCAACATGATGCGCTTGCCCGTCGACGAAGCGTTCTCGAACGCCAGGTAGAAGGCGCCATCCAGCGCGTCCACCACCTGCGACACGGGTGACCACGTGCCAGATCCTCGCATGCCTTTGCCCTGCGCGTACGTCTTCAGTGCGGCGAGTAGCGCGAGCGGATGCACGCGCGCCCCGCGGATCTGCGCGCCACTGCCGAGTCGCGCCACAACCGCGCGAACAGCGTTTGAACCCGGCGCGAGAAGCCCGACCTTGCTCATCACACCGAGATTGCGAATCAGTGCTGTGAGCGGCATGCGATCGAGCAGTGCATCCCACACGTCGGCATGTGTGAGCAGTTCCGTGGGCACCATCTCGCGCGTGAGACTGTAAACCCGAATCACGCGCGCCGCGTCGGCAGGCTTCATCTCGCGGATGGCGTGCGCCGCTTCGATGCGCGTTCCCGTGTCTGAGCGAAGCGCGTCGTTGCCGGCAACCGCATCCCATCCGCGCGTTGCGAAGCGGAAGAGAACGTCATGCTCTGTCGACGGCGCCTTCGGGTGAGCAAGGCGCAGTGCATCGCGATGCGACCAGCCATCGCGCGACGGATACTTGAGGAGCTGGTACGCGAGGTCCGACGGAGTTTTTGCGACGTACCACTGCGATACGGCGTTCCGAACACCGCGTCCCCAACCGCGAAACGCCGTGAGGAATTGGAGCCAGTGGAACAGGTGTGTCGCCGTGCGCGCCACCGTGGGCATTGCTGCAAGCGCGGCGGCGCGGGTGACGTCGTCGCCAACGCTCGCCGCCATGGCGAGCACGAACAGCGCGGCATCGTTCTTCGGCGCTCGGCCACCCGTGCTGATTTCCGTGACGCGCTGCACGACGCGAACGCCATTTTCCGCGATGCATGCTTCGACCGCCTTGGCGTTCTCGCGTGTGAGCGCGGGCTCGGCGATGTAGAACGTTCCGCCCTCGGTGCCGAGTATGAGGAACCGGTCGAGACGCGTCCAGTTGTCGACGGACCAGACGTAACCGCCCGCCGAGTTGGGAAGTTGCGTGGAACCGGGGATCGGCTTGCGCTGCGGCGTCATGTAGCGCCGGAGGCGAGTCGAAAGGTGCTGCGTGAAGTCGAACATTGGCTCATCCTCCTTATCGTGGTTGGTGGTGGTGTTTGGATAGATCTTGGCGGGTCAACCGCAGAGGACGCAGAGGAGCAGAGGGCGCAGAGGACACCGCACGTGCAGGTCCTTCGACTCGCTACGCTCGCTCAGGATGACAGCGAGTGCAGATCCTTCGACTCGCTACGCTCGCTCAGGATGACAAAGCGCTGTTCCTCTGCGACCTCTGCCTCTCTGCGTCCCTCTGTGGTTCATCGCTATCCTCTCGGATTTGCGATCGAACCCAGGTAAGTCGAACGGATGAAGATGTGCTCTCGGTCCGCTGGTCCGACTGGAATCCAGCGTGGATATCGGTGTCGAGAACCGAGGAGCGGCGACCCGCTCGACCTGAGTGGGCTGTGACGCGAGCAAGTCGGGGATTCGAACCCCTCCGCGATTCAAGCGAGACCAGATAACCCTCGACCGTCGGCCCGCATCCAAGGCGCGATGCAGACGAGGAATGGCAAGGGATTGCTCATGTCGCGCCACAGCCTATTCACAACGATGGTGCCCGGGTTGGCGGGATTCTCACCCGCATCTCGACGCCGTGTGTCCGCTCGGTCCCGCCTTCATCAGGCCATGGGAGATCGAGCGGCGATGTCGCGCTCTGTTGCCTCTTCGTTGAGCTACGTTCCCCGGTGGCGCGCGGCAAAGGCCCATACGCGCCGAACTTCTGTTTGCGACGCAAGCGGCTATCAGCTAGCAGGCGTCCAGGGGTCAGCGACAGTTGAACGACTGTTGACTTCGTCACTCGTCGCAGTTTTCCTCTAAGAGGCTTTATCGAACCCCTGAAGCGAGGTGTGAGAGGCACCGCGAACGCTCCAGGGGCCGAACGATTCCACTGTCGCGCCAGAACGGATGTCCCTACCGCAGCAGACGCTTCACCTGCGAGAGCATCTCGGAGCCGTAGAACATTTCGACGTACTTCGTCTGCATTCCCGTCAGGTTGCGCACCGTCCACTTGAGGTGAACGAAGTGCGGCTCCATCGGTGTGATGTGCAGCGTCATACCGGCCTCGCGCGGCGTACGGTCGTCCTTCTTCGTGTTGCAACTCGAGCATGCCGTTGCAACGTTGTTCCAGTCGTTCTTCCCGCCCCGTGACAGCGGCAGGACGTGATCACGATTCAAGAACTCGTTCCGCCGAAGCTGCTTGTCGGTCCGCAAGCAGTACGAGCAGGTGTAGTCGTCACGCGCGAACAGCAGGGTGTTCGTAACCTGCTTCCTGAGGTTCCGCGGGACATGCACGTAGTTCTTCAGCCGGATGACAACCGGCCGCGGCATCTGAACCTTTTCGGACCGGACAAGCAGCGACTCGTGGCGCTCCACGAGTTCCGCTCTACCATCGAGCAGGAGTCGCGCAGCTCTGTTGACGTCGAGCATGTGCATCGGTTCGTACGAGGCGTTCAGCGCCAAGCACGTTCTGGACATCGGGCCTCCTGTGTCGGGAAAGGTGAGCGTGCGCGCGCGGCATGCGTGCGACGAGAGTGTATGATGACGGGTCGGCGCGACTGGTCTCGCCTTATCATCTGCCACTGTGGGTGATTCATCGCCGGTACGACAGCGACAGCGATGCGCCGAGCAGTGGAAGTCGCGTTCCTTCTGCTCTTTGCCCCGTGCCTCGCCGACCGACGATGGATCACGTGTTACATGTACTGCGTTGAAACAGACCATCAGTTGTCAAACAGCGGATGACGCGCGAAGCGCCGGTATTTCGTGTACCTGCATTCGTGCATGCCTCGGTGAAACGCAAAACGCCCCACCTGGCACTTGGCGCAGGCGGGGCGAGTAATTCGCTCCTTATTCGTGGCGGGTCATCGCACTTTACGGAGTGCGACCTCCACCGACGAATCCTGCACTGATCATGATTTGCGGCAGGCGATAACCACGCGTGCCAATACTTCTATCGAGTTTGTTGACGGCAATCGCCACGACGCACACATGTCCCTTAAGCGCGCCGAGGGGCGCGGCCCAGCCTGCGGCGTGCTGGCGCGAGCCAACCTGTCGTGGACTGGAGAATCGGGTGGACATGGGTTCCGTCATGAGATCGCGAATATTCCGGTGAGGTGATCGAGAATGAATTGGTATGCTCTAAACGACAAATCGCGTCGCCGATGGTCTGCCCGAGCAACGAACGCTGCGGGGTTGGTCGTCAACTCAGCGCGATGCGCCGTGCAGATCGACTCGTGAACATCGGGACGCGACTCCCAGAGCGGATATAGTAAGCCCGGTGGTCATGTCGTGTCAACTGTCAAAATATTTTTGTCAAGCGCGGATAGAAATGTCCCCTTCGCGGGGCGGATAGAAATGTCCCGTGAACTAAATCCAACAATGTCTCTGTATGTAGCCGTTGCCGAGCATCCGCGGAAATCCGCCAAATCCGCGTAAATCCGCGTTGGAGCAGTTTCACGAGCGTTTGGTGAAAATCGTGGAACCGCCTTAGCGCGGATTCGGCGGATTTACGCGGATCGCTTCGTGTCGCCGAGCGTGTTGGAGGCGCCGGTGACAACAACGACTTTGCCGCCAAGATCCGCGTGACGGCTCCTCATGAAACGACCTTGCCGCGCACGAGGTACTCAGCGAGTGGCATTGCTGCGAGACCGAGGATCAGATGAATGACCTTGATGACCCAGTGGTAGTCGCCCGGCATGATGCCCACTTGCATGAAGCCGATTGCCGCGATGATGAGTCCCCACGTAATCGCGAACAGTGACCTGCCAACGTGGCGGCGGCCCGCAAGCGTGACGATCGCGGGAATCCAGAGCACGAGCACGAAGAGCATGGCGGCCGTGATTTCATTTCCTTCGACGGTTCGACGAGATTGCCGGCCCCGATTGCTTGCCGACAGACGTCACGTCTCTAATGCAGATACTCGCTCGCATGGCGATGGGCGTACTGCCGTGGGCGAACCAGCAATCTCACGACGAATAGTACGCCGCGTTTTCGTCGATGTAGCCCTTGGTGAGATCGCAACCATAGGCCGTCGCCTGCCCTTCACCCACTCCCAGCGTAACATCGATGTCCACCGACTCGGCGCCAAGCGCCGCGCGGACGATCGCGTCGTCGAAGTCGAGACGATAGCCCTCGCGCAACACCTCGTACCTGTTGATCGACGCGCTGGTCGTCGACGGATTGATTGTGCAGTCGAAGCATTTCCCAATCGCCATGAGAATGCGGCCGACATTGGGATCCGCACCGTAGACCATCGTCTTGATGAGCGGTGAGTTGATGAGCGACTTGGCCACTTTGCGCGCCTCAATTGTGCTCGCCGCTCCCTTCACGGTGGCGCGCAGCAAATGCATCGCTCCTTCGCCGTCGCGCGCGAGCATCTCCGTCATGCGAATGCAGCCGGCAGTGAGCGCCGCGGCAAACGCGTCGACGTCCACGGGTCCAACACGCCCGTTCGCGAGAATCGCGCAGGTGTCGGACGTGCTCGTATCGCTGTCGACGGAGAGCATGTTGAACGACACATCCACCGATTGTCGCAACATGCGATCGAGCGACGCGGCGTCCAGCTCGGCGTCGGTAAAGATGTAAACAAGCATCGTCGCCATGTTTGGCTCGATCATGCCCGAACCCTTCGCGACCCAGGTGATGGTTGCAGCACCAACGCTCACCGACAGCGCCTTCGCATACGTGTCGGTGGTCATGATGCCTTCCGCACCGACGAGCGGGTCGTCGCCAAGGTCGGCCGCCATGCCGTGGATGCCGCGCTCGATGATGTCGATGGGTAGCGGTATGCCGATGACGCCCGTCGAGCTCACGAGCACGTAATCCGGGACAGTACCAAGCTCCGCCGCGGCGGCAGCCGCCATGCGACGCGCGTTCGCGACGCCGAGCGCGCCCGTGGCAACGTTGCTCACTTTGCTGTTGGCGATGATGGCGCGCAGCCTCCCGCCTCGCATTGTCTCTCGGCCCAACACAACAGGCGCACCGGGAAATTGATTGCGCGTGAACACTGCCGCCGCAGCGGCATCGACGTCGCTCGCGAAGAGCGCGAGATCCTTTGCGTCCGGCTTGAGGCCGACATTGCGGCTGGCGCAGCGGAAGCCGAGCGGGAAGACGGGGCGATCATGGAACTGTGTCACGTGCACGATTTCGCGGGTGATCTTCGTGGAGCAACGGAGGAATGAGGAACCATAGGGCAGCGGCTCGCTTCAATCAATTCGGGAGGCTTGGCTTTTTCTGTCACGTAGCCGAGGATCCGCGTCGATCCGCCAAATCCGCGTAAATCCGCGTTCAGGCAGT
>JBDTMO010000040.1:0-15742 GCA_039934235.1 bacterium
GAGTAGGCGATAGAGCGGGGCAGTCGACGTCATGCCCAGCGGCGTGAAGATCCGCTGCTGGACCAGGTCCTCCCACGTGGTGTGGCCCGCTTTTGCGGCGGCCTCACCGGCGGCGAGATACATGATGTTCTGGTAGATCCACCGCGACCGGAAACCCGCGTCCGGCTTCAGGAATCGAACGCGATGCAACACGTCTTCGCGCGAGTCGCCGGCGTCGAGCCAGAGAAGTTCACCGCGCGCGAGACCAGTGCGGTGCACGAGGGCATCACGGAGCGTGACCTGGGCGCTGGTGGCCGGATCGTAGAGCTTGAAGTCCGGCAAGTACTGCGACATGAGGTCGTCGTAGGCCATCTTCTTGTCGGAAACCATCATGGCCACCAGCGTGGCCGTGAAGGCCTTGCTGCTCGACCCGATCTCGAACATGGTCTGGTCAGTGACCGGGGTGTGGCTACCGAGGGCCAGCACGCCGAATCCCTTGGCGTAGATGATTGAATCGTTGCGCACGATCGCGACCGCCGCGCCTGGCACCTTCAAGGTCTGGAGCGACTTGGCGATATAGGCGTCGAGTCCATGATAGGGCTCCTGTGCGGGCGCAGCATGGGCGAGGGTGAACAACGCCATCGCTGCCCAGCCCGCATGTCGCATTCTGTATGGTGGCTTCATCGTGACCTCTGTTGAAGGCTGGTCCGGTGGGATGGCCGGCGCCTGGCAGGAGTCTTCACTGCCGCGCGCGAATCTACGTCCCGAAGCGGTATACCACAACGGTATGCAACTTTGGCGGACATCAACACGCCCAATCGTCGACCCGGGGCTACCGCCAGAGAGACCGCCCGCTACCTCACGCCGGCGGTCCACTCAACTTCGGGGCGAGCACGCGAATGCGTGCGTTCGCGCGAAGTCGCGGTCCCAGGATCGCATTCAGGAGGCCATCGGGTGTCGGACCACGCCCGGCAGACGGCGTTCGCTCGAGCAAGGCAATCGCCGCATCATCGCCGCTCAGCCAACGCGCGAACGCGACCGCCGAATGCATGTCGTGTCGCGACACCATCTTCTGAATTGCGCCATCACGGGTCGCCGGATCCCGCAGCTCTCGCTCCAGATTCAGGGCCAGAGTGGTGTCGTCGTGCATGCCAACCAACCAACGCCGATACGCCACCACGGCCTGGTCTAGATGACCGAGTGCAAGCTCATGCCCGACCTTGACACCCCAGGCGTACCAGGCTTCAGGCGACTGTCCGAACCCTTGTGCATAGAGCGGCGTCGCGTCTGCGAATCGGTCGGCGCCGTCGTATAACACGGCGAGCGACAGCGTGATCACGTGCGAAAGCGGATCGAGGCGATGCGCCGCCTCCATTTCAGTGATTGCCTCGTCCCATCGATTGTCGCCCCCCAGATGGTAGCTGTACCACTGATGTCCCGTGGCGTAATTGGGGCTCAGGCGAATGCCAGTCGCGAAGGCGCTATCGGCTTCGCCAGCATGCGTGCGGCCGTCGAGCAGATTTCCCAGCGAGACGAATGCCTCGCCGAGTCTTGGATCGAGTGCAATCGCACGACGCACCGCACGCTCGCTCAACGTGTGCAGCGAGTCGTCACTCAGTCCGCCCGGGGTGGGATATTCGGTTGCGACTGACAGCATGTACGCGTCAGCAAGGCCTGCCCACGCGAGCGCAAACGTCGAATCAAGCGTCACGGCGCGCTTGAGGGCCTCAGTCGCCTGAATCATCCCGTTCGAGGTGCGCAGGTTCCAATGAAAGCGGCCGAGCAGATACGCGTTGTACGCGTCGGGATCGCGAGTACCAACTGACGCAGCGCCACCCGCGGCACCGGGTGCGAGCCTGAGCTTGAGTGCCGTCACCGCCGATTGTGCGACTTCGTCCTGCACCGCGAAGATATCTCCTGCCGGCCGATCGAATGTGTCGGCCCAGAGATTCACGCCGGTCGTCGTGTTGATGAGCTGCGCCGAGATGCGCAGCTTGTCACCCACGCGCTGCACGCTGCCGCTGAGCACAACGCCAACATGCAGTTGCTTGCCAATCTCCCTGATGTCGGACTCATGGCCGCGAAATGAGAACGCGGAGTTTCGCGCTGTCACGGTGAGTCCCGGCACGTGCACCAGCGCGTTGATCAACGTTTCAGCGATCCCATCGCCGAGATACGCGTTCGTGTGATCAGGGCTCAGGTCAGCAAAGGGGAGTACCGCGATAGACGCCGAGTCCGCCGATCCGCTCGCGGCGGTTGCGGCCGGGCGTTTCCATAGCGCGAGCAAGGCAGTGATACCGAGTGCCGCGGCAGCAACGCCGATGGCGACGTTCCGTCGCACGCGACGTGCCTTGGCATCGGACGGTTGCCGAGCGTTTGGGGCGGCGACGTGTCCGGCCGTGAGCGCACTTGGCGCAATCGCGGATCCGAACTGTGCAACCGGATTGAATCGGTCCGCGGGCGCCTTGCTGAGCGCTCGCTGCAGTGCATCGACAACCGGCGCTGGCACTGACGGACGAAGGTTCGTAATGGGCGGCGGATTGGCGATCATGTGCTGTCGCGTGATCGTCGCCGCCGTCGCGCCGGTAAACGGCGGTTGGCCGCCCAGCATTTCGTAGAGTACGCAGGCGAGGCTGTATAGATCGCTGCGTCCGTCGATATCGGTTTCGCCCGCTGCCTGTTCGGGGCTCATGTACATGGGCGTGCCGACGGACATCCCCGTCTGCGTGATGCGCTCGCTTCCTGCGGCATTGAGTGCCCGGGCAATCCCGAAATCCGCCACCACCGCGTGGCCGTTCTCGATCATGATGTTCTCGGGCTTGATGTCGCGGTGCACGACACCGCGAGCGTGCGCATAGCTCAACGCATCGGCAACCTCGCTGGCAATGCGAAGCGATTCTTCAATCGGGAGTTGCTTGTCGCGATCGATTCGTGCACGCAGCGATTCGCCCTCGACGAGCGGCATCACGTAGTACAGGAGCGTCTCTGCATTTTCACTTGGCGTTCGCGGCGCGAGCTGAACTTCGCCCGAGTCAAAGAGCGGTACAATGTGCGGATGGCGCAGATTCGCAGTGGTCTTGATCTCGAGCAGGAAGCGACTTGCGCCCAGCGCCGCGCCGATTTCCGGATGAAGAACCTTGATGGCGACTTGGCGGTCGTGCTTCAGATCGCGCGCGAGATACACGGTCGCCATGCCGCCCCTGCCGATCTCGCGCTCGACCGCGTAGCGGTCCGCGAGCGCGACTGAAAGACGCTGGACGTCGCTCGCTGCGGTCATCGGCCCGACTCAGGACCAACGATCCGCTTCTTGTTTGCGATGGGTGCTCCGAGCAGGTAGGCGGTCAATGCGATAGCGGCCCGCGAGGGGCGATGACGAGGGCGGGACGATCGGTCACCCTGACAAGATGCGCGCCTGGACTCCAGTCAGCCACACCGCGAGGCGATGCCATCGCAAACAACCTTTATGGTTACGACGGCCGTGCCGCCTACAGCGCGAGCACCGGAATCAAATACGCGAGCGCTCGGCACACCGCAGCGAACTCCAAGCCGTACGACGCATAGAGCCATCCCACCACCAGTCCCGTCGCGACATTGGCGATGCTGGAAACGAGAATCACTGCAAGCGGGTGATCGAGTGCGCCGCCCGTCGATTGCAACAGCACGAAGACCACGGTGGCCGCGACGACGCCAACCCAACGGCGGCCGCGCGCAAGCCACGTGACGATGCTCATGACACCCAGATGCAGCACGATCTCGAGCGTCCCAGCGACGCACACGGCCGAGAGGAGGCGGGCAAGGACGCTGCCGGGAAACGCCGGCGCGTGGATGACTCGTAGCGCGATTGCGCCGATGGCGCCGAGTGCGATTCCCCACGCCGCGCTCACGACGAGTGCGCGCGGCGGAATCGCCTGGTTTATTCCGTCGAGCCGGCGCAGATACGGCATCGGCAGGCCGACGATGTCAGCACACCGAAGCCCCGGCCACGCCGCCAGCGTAGCCACAACGGTGAGGACCACGGCGAATCCCGCGACGGCCGTAACCGGCTGATGACTCCCCGCGGAAAGCAGGGGCAGGAACAGAACTCCACCGGCGGCGGCGATCGCAGCGAGTACGATCATCCTTCGGCGAATCGGCAGCGGCGCGCTCATCAAATGGGCCGGTGATGGGGACAGCTGCCCAGCGGAATCGCTGAACCACGAGTGCTTGTCGATGCTCCATGGCTCGCAGCAACGAGCGTCATGAGAACACGCGCCCAAGTATGCCCGGCTCGATGTGCATCAAGCAACTACCGTCATCGCTGTGCGCGAGGAGAGTGCATCCATCATCGCGCGGAACGTCCTACCGAGGCATCGGTGTTGCAAACATGGCCGGCACCGCCCAGCCCATTTCGTCGAGCGGCAAATGCAAGGCGCCGCATACGGGCCAAACCGTACTCCTGCGGGACGATATTTGCGCCGGACCGTCACTTTCGCCCCACATTGATCGACGCAAAGCCAACAAAAGATCAACGTCAAGACTCGATCTCGAAGAGCATGCGAGCAATGATTACCCACATGCATAATCGTCCTCAACACGCACCAATCACCCGCCTGTCCTCCAACTCGGCGGAGCGTAAAGCGTGACGTATCCGGTCAACGTCGAGTGGGCGCGCGAAGGCGACGTCGCAACGGAAGGACAGACCTGGAAGCTGCAGCGCGGCGCCTCCGTCCTGCCCAACGGCGTGACATTCCGCGTCTGGGCACCCAATGCGGCGTCCATGTCGGTGCTGGTCGCCACTGGCGACGCAGCGGGCGACCACCAGCTCACGAAGTCCGAAACTGATCGCGGCATGTGGGAGGCAACCGTCGCAAAAGTTCGCGCCGGCGACCGCTATGGCTTCCGCATCGACGGCGGCGAGCCACTCCCCGACCCGATAAGCCGCTCGCAACCAGACGGCGTCCACGCACTCTCCGAAATAGTCGACCCGGAGTCCTTCGTCTGGACGGACTACGCCTGGCGTGGACTCTCGCTCGCCGACTTTGTGATCTACGAGATTCACGTCGGCACGTTTACCACAGAGGGCACATTCGAAGCAGCCGCATCGCGACTGCACGAGCTCGTGGCACTCGGCATCACCGCGGTCGAACTCATGCCAGTCGCCTCGTTTCCCGGACGCCGTAACTGGGGCTACGACGGCGTGCATCTGTACGCGCCGCAGGAATCCTACGGCGGCGTCGAAGGACTGAAGCGCTTCGTCAACGCCGCACACGCGTACGGAATCGGCGTCGTGCTCGATGTCGTTTACAATCATGTGGGCCCGGAAGGAAACTACCTCGCTCGCTACGGCCCATACTTCACGGACATCTATCGCACGCCGTGGGGCAGTGCGGTGAATTACGATAGCGCGGGCAGCGACAACGTGCGCCGCTGGGCACACGACAACGCCCTCTATTGGATATCGGAGCTGCACATCGACGCACTCCGCCTCGACGCCGTGCAAGGCATCTTCGACTTCGGCTCGCACGCGTTCCTCGAAGAACTCTCGGACGAAGTTCATGCACTCGGCCGACAGCTCGGGCGCAAAGTGCAACTCATGGCCGAGAGTGACCTGAACGATCCGCGCCTGGTTCGTTCGCCGGAGCAGGGCGGATTCGGTCTCGACGCACAGTGGTCCGACGACGTCCATCACACGATCCACGCCACGCTCACGGGCGAAACGCACGGCTACTATCAGGACTTCAACGGTATCGCGACGCTCGCCGACGTCTATCGCGAGCCGTTCTTCTACGCGCGCCGATACTCACCATACCGGGATCGTCTCCACGGTCGCTCGCCCGCCGGCGTTCCGCGGCAGCGCTTCATCGTGTCGGCGCAGAATCACGACCAGGTGGGGAACAGGCCAAACGCCGAGCGATTGGCGTCGCTCGTGGCGCCGAACAAGCAGCGTCTCGCGGCCGCGCTGGTGCTGCTGTCACCGTACGTGCCGTTGCTCTTCATGGGCGAGGAATATGGTGAGACGTCACCGTTCTTCTACTTCATCGAGCACGGCGACGCGGCGCTCATCGACGCGGTGCGCACAGGCCGAAAGAAGGAATTCGAGGAGATTGGCAGGCACGAAGCACAAGTCGATCCTCAATCCGAGGAGACGTTCGTGCGCAGCCGGCTCGATTGGTCGAAGCGCGATACGCTCGAGGGTTCGCAGCTTCTGTCGGCATACCGCGAACTGCTGGCACTCAGGCGCGAGGAGCCCGCGCTCAAGCCCGGCGCGAGCGAGACGCTTGTAGAGGGCGGAGGCGAATGGTTCACCGCACTGCGGCTGATGCCAATGCAGGATGATATTTACGATGCGACCCGCTCACGACGCGCGCTCTTCTGCGCGTTCAACCTGTGCGATCATACGATGAATGTTCCCGTGCGCACCGATGCGATTGGTGCGTGGACCCTGCGACTCACCACCGACGCACTCGGCTACGGCGGAGCGGGAGAGACGGAAGACCGCATACTCCCTGAAATACCAACTGCACCGTCTGACGGCCCCAAACGCCTGTTCGACTTGTTGCCGAAAGAACCGCGTCTTCGCACCGTGCGGATTCCCGCGTGGAGCGCAGCGGTATACGTCCGCGACTTCGATGACGACTGGAGCACGTCGTGACAATGCGCATCTGGCCGGGCCGCCCATACCCACTCGGCGCCACATGGGACGGCGTGGGCGTGAACTTCGCGCTCTTCTCCGAGCATGCGAACGCGGTGGAACTCTGCCTCTTTCATGACGCGGACGACACCGAGGAGTCGGTGAAGATTCGTCTCGTCGAGCGCACGGACCAGGTGTGGCATTGCTATTTGCCGGACGCCAGGCCGGGCCAGTACTACGGGTATCGTGTGCATGGCCCATACGAGCCGCAGAATGGGTATCGCTTCAATCCGGCAAAGCTGCTCATCGATCCGTACGCGAAGGCGATCACGGGAGCAATCCCGTGGAGCAACGACCTTTTCGCGTACAAGGTGACCGCGACACTGAACGACCTCGATCCGGACTACGACAACTCCGCTGGCGGTGTGCCGAAGTCAGTCGTGATCGACTCGGCATTTACATGGGGCGACGACCGGCCGCTCAACGTGCCATACAACCGCACGATCATCTACGAGTGCCATGTGAAGGGAATGACCATGCGTCATCCCGACGTGCCAGCCGCGGTGCGAGGCACGTATCTCGGCCTCTGCAGCGATCCGATGCTCGACTATTTCCAGAAACTCGGGGTCACTGCACTCGAGCTGTTGCCGGTGCACCAGTTTGTCGTCGACCGTCATCTCGCCGAGCTCGGCCTGACGAACTATTGGGGCTACAACACGATCGGATTCCTTGCGCCCGACGTGCGGTACGCCACGCGTGGGCTCGGCAATCAGGTCTACGAATTCAAGACCATGGTGAAGACGCTGCACGCGGCCGGATTCGAGGTGATTCTGGACGTCGTGTACAACCATACCGGCGAGGGCAATCACCTCGGCCCCACGCTGTCGATGAAGGGCATCGACAACTCGGCGTACTACCGCCTGGATCCGGCGAAACCGCGCTTCTATACGGATTTCACCGGCACGGGCAATTCACTCAACATGTTGCATCCGCGCGCGATTCAGCTCGTGATGGATTCGCTCCGTTACTGGGTGGACGAGATGCACGTGGATGGTTTTCGCTTCGACCTTGCTCCGGTGCTGGCGCGCGAGCTTTACGACGTCGACAAGTTCTCAGCCTTTTTCGACATCATGCATCAGGACCCCACGCTGGCGCGCGTGAAGCTGATCGCGGAGCCGTGGGACGTGGGCCCGGGGGGCTATCAGATTGGCAATTTTCCCGTGCGCTGGGCCGAGTGGAACGGAAAGTATCGCGACGCGGTGCGGAAATTCTGGCGGGGCGAGCCGGGCCAAGTGTCGGAAATGGCCAGTCGGCTCGCCGGTTCGAGCGACATTTTCTCGGGCAGTGATCGCGGTGTGTATGCGAGCCTGAACTTCATCACGGCGCACGATGGCTTCACGCTGCGCGACCTGGTGAGTTACGAGCAGAAGCACAACGAGGCGAATGGCGAGAACAATCGGGACGGCACTGATGACAACCTGAGCAGGAATTGGGGGGTCGAGGGCGAAACCGACGACCCGGGCCTCATCGATTTGCGCTATCGGCTGATGCGGAGTTTTCTCGCGACGCTCGCCTTTTCGCAGGGCGTACCGATGCTCGCGCACGGAGACGAACTGGGCCGAACGCAGCTCGGAAACAACAATGGCTACGCGCAGGACAACGAGCTTACCTGGATCAACTGGGACCTCTCCGAAAAACAGAAGGAGCTGCTCGCCTTTACCCAGAAAGTGATTGCCCTCCGACAGGCCCATCCGTTGCTGCGCCGGAGGCATTTTTTCCGCGGCCAGCCGGTTCCCGGTTCGGGCAGCAAGGACGTCACGTGGATCGGTCCCGACGGAACGGAGCTCAACGACGTAGATTGGCGCAATCCGAACGCCCACGTGCTTGGAATGTTGATTGACGGCGCGGCGACGGACGAGGTAGATGAGCGCGGTCACGCCGTGTCCGGCGACTCCGTGCTGATCATAATGAATGCTGGCGAGACACCGGTCTCTTTCACACTTCCCGCGCTCGGCGGGAAGGACGGCGACGAGAACATCTGGGTGATCATGGTCGACACTGCGCGCGACGAACTTCCGGTGCTGCAACAGGATGTCGTATCGGTGGAGGACCACGCTGTCATGCTGCTGCGCTTCGGCAGCGACCGGCGCATTCCGGCGCGCGAAGAACAGCGTCGCAGCATCCCGACGCTCGTCGAGCAACACACACTATGAACGCGATCGACAACAGCGCACGCCACGCCATTCTCGAAGGCCGGCACTCCGACCCGCATCAGGTACTCGGCGCGCACGATCACGAGTCGCTCGGCATCAAGGGCGTCATCGTGCGCGTGTTCCAGCCCGAAGCGGCTGATTGCTTCATTATTCGCGAGGGCGTCGCATCTGCGATGCGTGATGAGGGCGCGGGATTCTTCTCGATCTTCGTGCCCGGGATCAAGCATCCGCTTCGCTACTCGCTGCGCTTCATCTCTCGCGACGGACGGACGTGGGAGCGGGGCGATCCATATCGTCATCCGCCTACGGTGGGCGACGTCGATCTCTACCTGTTCAACGAAGGCACGCACCGCCAGCTCTGGACGATGCTCGGTGCACACCTGCGCACGGTGGAGGGCGACGAGGGGACGTCATTCGTCGTGTGGGCGCCAAATGCGGACCGGGTGAGCGTGGTTGGCGACTGGTGCAACTGGGACGGACGCCAGTTTCCCATGCGCCGTCTTGGTGCCAGCGGACTGTGGGAGATCTTCGTGCCCGGTGTCGCGGCCAATGCGCTTTACAAGTTCGAGCTACGCACGCGCGATGGCGCGTTGCGCCTGAAGTCGGACCCGATGGGCTTCAAGATGCAGCAGGCGCCGGAAACGGCGTCGATCGTCGTTGCGGAGGGCACATACCATTGGCGCGATGGCGCCTGGATGACGACGCGGAAGGAGCGCGACGAAGTGCGCGAGCCGGTGCACATCTACGAAGTGCATCTCGGATCGTGGGCACGCGTGCCGGAAGACAGCAATCGCTCACTCACCTACCGCGAAATTGCGCCACGTCTTGCCGCGCACGTGAAGAAGCTGGGCTTTACGCACGTGGAGCTGCTTCCGGTGATGGAGCACCCGTTCTACGGCTCGTGGGGCTATCAGGTCACCGGATATTTCGCGCCGTCGTCGCGCTACGGAACGGGTGACGATCTTCGCTTTCTCATCGATACGCTGCATGACGCGAACATCGGCGTGTTTCTCGACTGGGTGCCGGCGCATTTTCCCAAGGACGACTACGCGCTTCGTCGCTTCGACGGGACTGCGCTGTACGAGCACGAGGATCCGCGGCTGGGTGAGCATCCTGATTGGGGCACGCTGATCTTCAACTATGGTCGCAAGGAAGTTCGCAACTATCTCGTTGCCAATGCGCTGTATTGGCTCAACGAATTTCATGTCGACGGACTGCGCGTGGATGCTGTCGCGTCGATGCTCTATCTCGATTACAGCCGCGAGCCGGGGCAGTGGATTGCGAACAAGTTCGGCGGGCGTGAGAATCTCGACGCGCTCGATTTTCTGCGAGAGATGAATGCGGTCGTCCATCAGGAAGCGCGTGGATGCGTGACAATTGCCGAGGATTCCACGGCGTGGCCTGGCGTAACGCGCCCCATTCATGAAGGCGGGCTGGGTTTCACCTTCAAGTGGAACATGGGGTGGATGCACGACACCCTCGAATACTTCGAGAAGGACACGCTCTACCGGCAGTTCCATCAGGACCTGTTGACGTTCGCGATGATCTACGAGCAGAGCGAACATTTCATCATGCCCATTTCGCATGACGAAATGGTGCACTTGAAAGGCTCCTTGTACGAGAAGATGCCGGGCGATCACTGGCAGAAGCTCGCGAATTTGCGCGCGCTGTTTGCCTATATGGTAACGCGTCCGGGCAAATCATTGCTCTTCATGGGGAGCGAGCTGGCGGTGCCTGGCGAGTGGAATCATGACCAGTCGCTCGACTGGCATCTTGCCGAGGAGCCCGATCGCGCGGGGTTCATGGCGTTCATGGCGCGGCTTGGGCATCTCTACCAGGAGACGCCGGCCTTCTGGCAGCTCGACGGCGAGCCGCGAGGCTTTGAGTGGATCGATGTGTCGGACAAGACGAATTCGGTGCTCTCGTACTTGCGGCACAGCAACGACAGCCATGCGGTCGTCGTGCTGAACCTGAAGCCCGCGCCGCATCAGGCGTATCGCATTGGCGTGCCGGATTCGGGCGAATACACGTGCGTGCTGTCCACCGATGCGCGTGCGTGGGGCGGGAGTGGGTATGGCGAGGTGGCGTCGGTGCACACGGATGACATCCCGTATCATGGGCGGCGCTATTCGTTGAACCTGGCATTGCCGCCGCTGTCTGCGCTTGTGATGGTGCCTGCCCGATGAGGGACACATTTGTCGCATTGAGCGCGGGCCAGTTTGTCATCCTGAGCGAAGCGAAGGACCTGCACGTGCTGTTGCGCAGTCAGAAGTGCAGGTCCTTCGACTGCCTACGCTCGCTCAGGATGACAAACGCCTCGCTTCGTTTGCGCAGGGCGACATAGTGGCCGACACGGTCGACCGCCCGCTGCTGCGCAAGCTCGCCGACCGCATGGGCATTGTCGACGCGTATCTCGACCAGTCCGGCGGCGAAATGCGCCAGACCTCGGACGCGACGCGCGAGAAGTTGCTTGCGGCCATGGGTTATGACGCGAGCACGGAGCGGGCAGCGCGAAACGTTTTGCGCGCGTTGCGGCGTGTGAAACGCGGGCAGTGGATTTCGCCCGTTCGCGTCGCGCGCCAGCAGGGCAAGTCACTCGCGCGCGTGGTCGTGCGAGTGCCACGCATGGATGTGCATGAAGTGTCCTGGCGGTTGGCCCTCACCACGGAAGAGGGCATTCGCTCCGAGTGGTGGGGCGTCACCCACGGCGGTGACTCGCATCGCACCACCCTGACACTGCCTGTGGTTCCACCACTGGGGTACCACACCCTCAGCATCCTGTTTCGTGCGGGCGACACGCAGTACGAAGGCTCGCAACGACTGATCGTCGTGCCATCGCGATGCACGCCACCGGAAGCACGCCTGCACGGGCACCGCGGCTTTGGGATCACGACCAATCTTTACACCGTGCGCAGCGAGAAGAATTGGGGCGCGGGCGACGTCGGCGACGCAAAGGCCATCGCGCAATGGCTCGGCCAATACGGCGGCGCGTTCGTCGGAATGAATCCGCTGCACGCGCTGCGTAACGCCGGTCACGACGTGAGCCCGTACAGCCCCATTACACGCCTCTTTCGCAATCCGCTTTACCTGCGCGTAGAGGATGTTCCGGAACTCAGCCACAACGCCGCGGCGCGCGCGCACATCGCCACACCGGAATTTCAGGCTGAGCTTGCGGAGCTCCGCGTGGCGCCGATGCTCGACTACGCGCGCGTGACGGCGCTGCGCGAACCGGTGCTCGAGTTGCTGCATCGCACGTTCATGACAGCCGACGTCACTCGTGATGCGCGTCGGGAGCATGAATACGCCGCATACGTCAAGCGTGAAGACCCGCCGCTCACGCAATTCGCGACGTACATGGCCATCGAGGAGCGCGAAGGTCCCGACGCCCGCCTCTGGCCTGAAGCGTTACGCCGCCCTAACAGTGAAGAGGTTGCCGAGCAGCAACGCGAGCTCGCTGAACGGGTGGACTATCATCGGTGGCTGCAGTTCGAGCTCGACCGGCAACTCGGCCGCGCTGAGACAGAGGCGATGGAGGCCGGATTGGAACTCGGCATGTATCAGGATCTCGCCGTAGGCTCCGCAGCATCCGGCAGCGACGTCTGGTCATATCCAGACCTGTTTCTGCAAGGCGCAACGGTTGGCGCGCCGCCCGACATGTACTCGGACGACGGGCAGAATTGGGGATTGCCGGCGATCGATCCGCACGTGCTGCGCGCCACGGGCTACGACTATTGGACGCGATTGCTGCGCGCGGGTTTCCGTCACACCGGTGCGCTGCGCATCGATCACGCGCTCGGCCTGTTCCGCATGTTCTGGGTTCCCCTCGGTGAATCGGCAAAGCAGGGCGCTTACGTGCGGTCGTTCAGCAAGGAGCTGTTCGGCATTCTCGCACTCGAGAGTGTTCGGCACAACGCGCTCGTCGTTGGTGAAGATCTCGGCACTGTGCCGCCCGACGTACCGGGCGTGCTCGCAAAGTGGGGCGTCTTGAGCTCGAAGGTGCAGGTGTTCGAGCGAGATTTTCACACCGGGCGGTTCCGTAGTGCAGAGGCGTATCCCCGCATGGCGTTGGCGACCGTGAACACGCATGACCTGCCGCCATTGGTGGGATGGGCGGAGGCGCGCGACATCATGCTGCGCAGCGAGGTTGGCGATTTGTCGGACGTGGCCGTTTCCAGCTCGATGCGCGAGTCGCGCATGAACGATCTCGGCGCGCTGGTGTCGTCGCTGATCGACGCGGGTTTGCTCCCGCACGACGCGCATCACCGGTTGACGTCCGAGATGCTGATTCCGGCCGTGCATGCGTTCATTCGTCGGACGCCGTCGGCGTTGGTCGGGTTGTCGCTCGACGATGTCGCGCATGAGACCATGCCGGTGAACATTCCGGGCGTGTGGCAGGATCGCTATCCCAGCTGGACGCGTCGCATGCGTGAGACGCTCGAGTCGATATTCGCGGCGGAGCGCACCGCGCGCGCGATCGGGTAAAGGTGTCGTCGTCGTGACACCTGTCATCCCGCACGAGAGAGCGCAGAGACCTAACGCAACACCTGTCATCCCGCACGAGAGAGCGCAGCGAGCGAGTGTCGGGATCTACCGTACGCGTCCCCGAAGGCTAGCCACATTGCAGGGATAGTAGATCCCGACACTCGCATGCGCTCATGCGGGATGACACACATCAGCTGCGGCGAAAGCACTTGGCCGCATGATCATTTGCAATGCCGACGGCCTGCATCCACGCATAGACGATCGTGGGGCCGACGAACTTGAAGCCGCGGCGCTTCATCTCCTTGGAGATCTGTTCGGACAACGGCGTGGAAGCGACCACACTCTGTCCGTCGCCCTTGAGCACCTTGCCGCTGGTGAATGACCAGCAGAAATCATTGAAGGTTTCGCCGCGATCCTCCATCTCGCAGTAGAGTTGCGCGCCGCGAATGGTCGCGTCGATCTTGGCGCGCGCGCGGATGATGCCGGCATCATCCATCAGTCGCTCGACGTCTGCGTCGTCGAACCGAGCAACCTTCCCCGGGTCGAAGCTGGCAAAGGCCGCGCGGAACGCTTCGCGCTTTCGCAGCACGGTGATCCATGCCAGGCCGGCCTGGAATCCTTCGAGCATCAGCATTTCCCAGAGCATTCTCGAATCGTGCTGCGGGACGCCCCACTCCTCGTCGTGGTAGGCGATCATCTGGTCGTCGTTTCCCGCCCACGCACAACGATGAAGTTTGGTCACGAACCACCTCCAAATCCGATGGAGTCTCAAAGATAGGCGGGCGGTTGCCTGAACGAGCCAAGCGCCAAGTCCGTCATCCTGATCGAGCGATGCGCCAGGTCTGTCATGAGCCAGCGAAGGGCCAGGTCTGTCATCCTGAGCGAGCGAAGCGAGTCGAAGGATCTGCACTTCTGACTGCGCAACACACGTGCAGGTTCGTTGCTCTGCTCTAACGGCGCGCGCTGGCATGCCTAAGGGCGAAGGTTCCAACGCGCACGGAAGACAGCTTCATCTATCAGGCACTCCTGGGTGTTTGTCGCCTTGAGCGAAGTGAAGCGCCTGCACATGCTGTTGCGCGGTCAGACGTGCAGATCCTTCGACTCGCTTCGCTCGCTCAGGATGACAAAACTCGTCGCTTCGCTCGCTCAGGATGACAAACTCGTCGCCTCGCTCGGCCAGGATGACAAACTCGTCGCCTCGTGGATCCCGACAATCGTCGCCCCGTGGATTGGAGCGCGCGTGAATCTGCACTCGCCGCCGCCACAAGCGCCGTCGCGGTGACGAAATGGCGCGACACAATGGAGATCAGCGCACTGTAAATGTTCGTCACGCGCAGGGCGAACTAATGGCGTCAGGACGCTACGAACCGCTCAAGGCCGAAGGGAAGTACGCCGATAATATCTTTGCCTTCCGCCGCTTCACGGACGCCGAGGAAGCAATCATCGTCGTCCCGCGCCTTACCCGCGCGCTTGGCAACGAGCCAATTGGCGCGGCGTGGGGAGATACACATCTCGCGATCGGGCCGCAGACGTCGCGCAGGTGGAATTGCGCGCTTCACGGCGTGGAGCGCGTTCCGAACGAAGCCGGCTTCCGCTTGCAGGACATTCTGTCCGGGCTCCCACTGGCTGTGCTGCACGGCGTCGGATAGGCCCATGGTCCCACGCTGCTGACCCACCTCTGAGCGCGACCGACTGTCAGACCAGTCTGCTCGGGGCTAGAATTCCCTGATCATTTTGCCTGCCTGGGATCGCGCGCCTCCCCGCGTCCCCGCTCCGATACAGCTTGAGGATTTCATGACGCTTGACCCCACTCGCTCCACTGTCGCGTATTTCTCCATGGAGATCTGCCTGGAGCAGGCGATCCCCACCTACAGCGGCGGCCTCGGCGTGCTCGCCGGTGACACGCTGCGTTCGGCAGCAGATCTCGGAGTTCCGCTGGTCGCCGTCACCCTGCTGCACCGAAAAGGCTATTTCGAGCAGCGGCTGGATGCCACCGGTCACCAGACCGAGTTGCCCGTCGCCTGGAGCCCGGAAGACGTACTCGAGCCCGTTGACGGACGTGCGACCGTCCAGATCGAGGGTCGTACCGTGCAGATTGCCGCGTGGAAGTACGCCGTCCGCGGTGTGCGCGGCCACGAAGTCCCGGTCTTTCTGCTGGACACGAACCTTCCGGAGAACAGCGAGTGGGACCGCACGCTGACGGACACCCTCTACGGCGGGAATGAGCACTACCGCCTCTGCCAGGAGATCGTACTGGGCATGGGTGGCGCAGGAATGCTGCAGGCCATCGGTTACGACGCCGGCGTCATCTACCACCTGAACGAGGGGCACTCGGCGCTGCTGACCCTGCAGTTGCTGGAGCGGCAGCTCGACGGGCGCCAGCATTTCGAGTTGGACGACGCAGATCTCGAGGCGGTGCGCCAGCGGTGCGTGTTCACGACGCACACGCCGGTGCCGG
>JBDTMO010000041.1:0-15488 GCA_039934235.1 bacterium
GAGAAGGCAGTTCAGTTCTTCAAACGGCAGGGTTGACCACGCAGTTCGCACGCTTGCGTAACGCCCGCCAACCACCGACAATCATGGTCGATCATACCAAGGATGAACTGACCATGTTCCGCACTATCGCAGACTTTTCAAACCTGTGGAAGGACGAAACACAGGCGACGCAGCGCACGCTCGACGCACTCACCGACGCATCCCTCGCCCAGAAAATCGATGACGACCATCGCACACTCGGCCGCGTCGCCTGGCATGTCACGGGCACCGTGAAGGAAATGATGGAGCGGACTGGCCTCAAGATCGACGGGCCAGGCGAGCATGATCCGGTGCCCGCATCCGCGAAGACAATTGCCGAGACGTTCGCGCGGTCCGCGCAGTCATTGGCGGATGCGGTGCGGACCAACTGGACCGACGACTCGCTGAAAATGATGGACAACATGTACGGCGACAAATGGTCGCGCGGACACACACTGCTCTTCTTGATTACGCACCAGGCCCATCATCGCGGACAGATGAACGTCCTCATGCGCCAAGCTGGATTGCGCGCGCCAGCAATCTACGGGCCGGCCAGGGAAGACTGGGCCAAGTATCAGATGCAGCCGCCCGCCATCTGATTCGCTACACGCCATCGAAGTCAATGAACCCGCGCGTTGGGTCGGTACGCGTCAACCGAACGCGCACACGTTCCCCAACATCCATCCCTGCTTCGCCGCGCATCACGCGCCCCTCGGCCGGCGGCGACAGCAGGCGCACGTAGGTCCCATCCGCGTTCACACCGGTCACGATCGCATCGAACACGTCGCCAATGCGGTCGGCGAGCAGGATGGCCGCCGCCGACTTGCGTGCAGCGCGCTCCACACGATTCGCCGCGTTCTCGCGCTCGGTGCAGTGCGCGGCGATGGTCGCCAACGCGTCATCAGTGTACGGCGCCGCCGTGCCAGCGATCGCTGCCTTCACCAGACGCTGCGTCACGAGGTCCGCATAGCGCCGATTCGGCGCGGTCGCATGCGAGTAGTCATGCGCGGCGAGACCAAAGTGTCCCTGATCGTCCGCAGGGCCCGGCTTGTCGACGACATACTCACCCGGCCCAAGCAACTTCACGATGCTGAGCGAAAGATCCGTGAACCGCACGGGATCTGCTTGACGACGGACGGAAAGAAAGTCCGCGAGTGCCTTCGACTCGGGAATCGTGGGAAGCGTAACACCGTATTGTTTCGCGATGTCCACAATGCGACTCCAGCGCTTCGGCTCGCGCACCACACGTCGAATAGCCGAGCGTTGCTGCTCGGCGAGGTATTGAGCGATTGCGACGTTTGCGGCGATCATGAAATCTTCGATGAGATCGCGCGCGCGATTCTTACGCGTGACCGCGAGCGACTGCACCTTTCCGTTCTGCGCGACCGCTGTCGCCTCGACGGTGTCGAATTCCAGCGCGCCAGCCTTCTGGCGTAACTGTTTCAGCTGGCCGGCAATGCGATCCTGCAACCAGAGTTGTGGCTCGAGACCGGGCGTGTGCGCCACGATCGGTGGCAGCGGGCCGCTTCCCTCGAGCCAGTGCCCCACACTGTCGTACGCCATCTTCGCCTTGTTGCACGCCAGAGCGCGATAGACGTCATGCGAGTGCGGCGTGCCATCGGCACTGAGGACAAGCTCGATGACCAAGACGACGCGATCTGCGTCCGGGTTCAAGCTCGTGAGGCCGGTGGAAATCTCCGGCGGCAGCATGGGAAATACGGCGACGCCTGTGTAGACCGATGTCGCATTCGCCATCGCATGTCGATCGAGCGCCGAGTCCTTCGCGACAAGCAGGTCGACGTCAGCGATCCCGATCAGTAGCCGCGTGCGCTTGTCCGGCAACTCTTCCGCATACTCGATCTGGTCGAGGTCCTTCGACTCGGCGTTGTCGATCGAGCTCCACAGCAGCGCGCGCAAATCGCGGAGATCGCTGCTCGACGTGGCCGGCGCGAGTGCCGCGAGTTCGCGCTGCGCCGCGTCGTCGAGATCTGGTGTAAAGCCGTTGGCCCGGAGTGCGTTGAGTGCGACGCGATGGAGGTCTGTCAATTGCCGCCCTTCGAGACAGACGACCAACTGTCGAGCCACCCTGACCAGTCCTTCATCGCTGCCTTCACCTGTGGAATGCCAAGCGCCACGGCGCCGATTGCTGTGCGAAGCCGCAGCGGAAATTGCGTCCACGCTCCGGGTTCGCTCCACCGTAGCTGCGTCGATTGCGCAAGGAACGCATCCACCCAAACAGGCACGAGCGCATCCGACGTGATGCGCGACAAATCATGGACGATCAACTTGCCTGCTGCTGGTGTCGTGGAAGACAACGGAGCCGGCACGGTAACGAGATAGGGACCGCCAAGGTGCGCGCCCTCCAATGACGAAAGCAGCGTTTGCGCGGTCGCATACTGATAGTGCGCAAGCACGCTATCCGCGAGCGCCGGATCTCGGCTCCACTTGAGCTGCATGTCGACAGGCAGGTAGTTCACGTTCAGTCGCGCGCGCGACACACCGGCATCATAGCTCGCGATGTCCTGCGCCACCTGCAAGTATCTCGCAATGGCCGCGCGATGTCGCGCCTTGTGTGCCGCATCCGCCGCGGGCGCACCCAATAGGAGATACGTGTACGCGCCGTAGCCCTGCTCCTCGTGCGCACCCGTAACGAGAAATACTCCGGCGGGTAACAGGCCACCCATATCGTTGCGTGGCGGCGTCAGCGCGACTTCTGCCGAGCAGCTGCCGACAACCTTCTGCCCGCGCAGCACACTGGCTCGCGCGGTAAAGCGACCCAGGCCGGCATCGGAGAGGATCCAGCGAACCGCCGCGCCACTGCCAACGATGCGTCCAGCGGATACGCTCCATTTCACCGTGTTGCCGCGTCCGAGCGGTGGATCGCCAAACACGCGGAGTATCACGGTGTCCTGCGGCGTGACCGCCGGCCGCGACGGCGCGCACGACACCAGCGTATCGACACGCGTGCGCAACGCAGGCGTCGCGTGCGCACCGCCAACGGGCGTTGAGAGCGCAACGGCTGCCAGGATGAGACGCGACACATCACTCATGCTTGCCTTCCTTGGTGTCCTTCTTCCTCAACCGCGCAATGAGCCACTGCACCGCGGCCACCACGAGGCCCACCAGGCCCACGACGACGACGGTGCTCCCCGCGTCGAGTGGATACGGTGTGATGGAATACGCAGTCCATATGCCGAGCGAAATGATGAACACTACGACGACGAAGACGGTCGTCCCTTTCATATTGCCTCATCAAAAACTGGTGGCCTCAACTGGTCAACCTGTCATCCCGCATGAGCGAAGCGAATGTCGGGATGACAGAACGCCCTACGAAGCACCAACCAACTGAAACCCCGCCCAATAATATGGATTCGTGTACGGCTGCTCAGCACCGCGCCGAAACTCCCGCACCTCGCGCTGCGCTCGACGCAGCGCCTCCGCCTTGCTCACCACCTTACCGCTCGTCAACCAGTTCTTGTAAAAGGAACGCATCAACAAGTCCGACGCATCGCGGTCGACGCTCCACAGGCTCACCATCACACTCCGTACCCCGCGAGACAGGAATGCGCGCTGTAACCCACTGGTGCCCTCGCTCTCCGTGAGATCTCCAAGCCCGGTTTCGCACGCCATCAGCACCACCAATTCCGCCCGTAACTGCGGCAGGGCAAGCACATCGCGCACGCGAAGCAATGCGTTCGAATCCGCACCCGCAAGCACGATGAAGGAATCGCGCGCGCGTGACTCGGTGCCATATGCGCGCCCATGCGTGCCGAGATGCACGAGTGTCGCGTCCGGCAGCTTCTGCACAACCGCGCCTTTCGTCGCGTCAGGACCTGCCAGGTAACCGCTCGCACGGACGGTTTCCGAAAGCCATCGCGCCGTCGCGCGCGCACCCGGCAGCGATTCAAACGGGCCCTGACCATCTGGGTCACGCGGCATCGTTGGATCTCCGACAATCAGCGCAGTCGCGCCATCGATACGCCGTGGTGCGGCCGCGTTGACGACGTCGAGCATCGCGAGCGATGGCGCGTAGCGAAGCGCATAGTGCAGCCCCAGCAGGTCCTTTGATTTTCCTAGAGGAAGCGCGGCGAACGGCACCAACGCGAGCTGCGCGTGCGGCACGACAACAAGCGCACCAGAGTCCGGAAGCTGAGCTAGCAGCGCGGGCGGGAGCAGCAGTCGTGACAGCGCCGCCAACACACCATCACGCGTCCGCGTGATCGAGTCGGAGACATTGACCGTGACCGCCGCACAACTCGGCGGTGTATCGTCTGTCGCATCCGCGAGCATTGTGGACACGTGAGCGATCACATGCTGCCCCTCTTCACGGTCCGCCCAGATGTGCGCGCGCATGCGCGCGACGAGGGTGTCCAGCGTGCGTGGCGCAACGCGCTGGCACGCGCTGCGCACGCTCCCATCGGGAAGCGACAACCACGTCACGATCGCATTCGGCGTAACGAGGTAGCTCAACGAAGGTGCACTCACTCGAGCTGGCGATTGTGCTCCAATGCCGACTGACGTCGGACGCATCTGCTCCAACAAGTCCATCAACGCGCGCGCGCGTCCCCGCTCCGCCGCCTGAAGTGACTGTGTCGCGACTGAGTCTGCGCCCGCGGAGCCTTTGAGCGCGAGCCACGCCAACACCCACTTCGACGTCAGGCTCACATCCTGTTCGGCAAACATGATGCGGTCGGCGTCGTTGCCTGCACGGCGACCCACCGCCAAGCGCGCGGTCATCGCGTCGGCGTAGCCGGCAACGGCCTGGCGCAGGTGCGCATCACCGCCCGCGTGCTGATGCGCAAGCGCCGAGTAGTACAGCGCGCTGCCTTCGCGCGATTGGTCGCCGAGCGCGTGCATTGCGACGCGCGCGCTGTCGAGCCACGCGAGCCCTGCGTCGAGATGGCCGAGTGCGAGCTCGACGCGCCCGAGATCGTGATACGCCCAACTCACGCCGGCTGCATCACCGGCGCTGCGCTTGAGCGCGAGGCCGGCAGTGACGTCATCACGCGCCACGACGAGGTGTCCGAGCGCCAGGTGCGCGCGCGCCATGTTCAAGAGCGTCAGCCCCTGATAGCTGCGATGCTCTGTAGGCACCAGCGCGATTCGTGCTGAGCGATAGGCATCCAGCGCGCGCGCAGGTTGGGCCATCAAGTCAAACGCGTAACCAATGTTCGCGAACGCGACCGCGACGCCCGTGCTGTCGCCGAGGCTGCGGCGCACGACGACTGCGCGATCGAGCCACGCCAGGGATGCGTCGGGGCGACCGATCGTCTGCTGCAGCCGCCCGATGTTGTTGAGCGTAACGCCGATTCCCTCGCTGTCGGCGATCGCGACACGCAGCGCGAGTGCCTGGTCGAGATAGTTGCGCGCGCGATCGAGCGCACCGAGGTCGTGATACGCGATGCCGATGTCGTTGCACAGCCGGCCGCGTTCGCCCACCTGATCGGCGCGCGTGATGGCGGCGAGCGCGCTGTCGTATTGCGCGAGTGCGGAATCCGCATGGCCGCGAGACTGCAGCACTTCGCCGAGTGTCGCGCGGGCGATGGGTTCGCTCACGCGTCCGCGCGGTGTACGAGCGAGCGTGACCGCGGCCCGTGCTGGTGCGAGCGCGGTGTCGGGGATTCCGAGTGCGAGGTAGAGTTGCGCCTCGTACGCGAGCGCGAGTGCCGCGGAGTCGGGGCGCGCGTCCGGACGCCAACTGGCGTAGCGCGCGAAGGTATCAGCGCGTGCGCGGAGGTTGGCGGCCGTGATCGATGGCTGGTTGGCGCCTGCGGCGCGGGCGGCCGCGCGCATGGCAATCGCTCGGGCCGCGACGATCGATTCGGCGGGCGACGGCGGGCCGCAGCGGGCAAGATCGTCGCCTGGCGTCATTGTGCTGCGGTCGAGCATCGCGACGGCTGCGAGCGTCGCGATGAGCGCGGACGCCCGCAGGATCACTTCGAGCCTTCGAGTGCGATCTTGCGAAAGAGAAAGGCGCTGGGTTGATCGACGACATCCGATGCGCTCTGCGACCCTTCCGACACGATGAACTGGATGGCGAACGTGCGTCCCTTGAAGGCCGTGATGTCGGCCGTGGTGGCGATCCACGTCGTGCAGTTGGGATACGCGATCGCGCGTCCCGTAATGACGGCCGCGGTTCCGCACCCGCCCGCGCGCGCGGCGAATTTTCCTGATTGCAGGTCGGCGGACGACACCTTGAAGATCGTTGCGCTGTCGGTGCCCGCCTTGATGCGCACGATGGCTGAATCGTTGTGTGTTGTCGGATTCAATCGCGCAGTCGCGAACACAAACTCGAATGCCACACGTGCAGCGGTGTACTGCGCAGCATTGGTGATCGTGAGCGCGTTGGTCTGGATGCCGCTGTTTCGCACGACGCGATTCGCGCCGTCGTGATCGACATTCGCCGTCGACACAAACAGGAAGCTGTCCGCCTCGGCGATTACGCCAAAGGTGTTGCGCATTCCGCCAAGCCCACAGTAGCCGTCGGTGTTGCAGTTCCATGGCCCTTCTGGAACCGCGTCATTGAAGTAGAGATAGATGAATTGCGGATCGAGCTTCTGGCCAAACGACGAGAAGCCGCTGCCCGAGTAGCCGCCGGATAGTCCGCCGATGCCGCCAAAGATGGGCCCGCCCGGGCCGCCTGGCCCCCCAGGCCCGGTGCTGCCACACGCCATGAGCAGTGCGGTGAGCAGGAAAGTGAAGGCGATCCTGGAACTTGGGTGCGCGCGGTGCTGCATTGGTGCCTCCGTCTGTGGCTGATCACGATATGCACTGTGCTCTCGTGGCGGTCAAGACAGTGTAGCTGCCGCAGCACTGCGTGCGCAGAGTCCGTCGCCGATGGTTGAACGCGCGCAAAAAACACGCGCGCGTGCCCACCGGGCAGCCGCGGGGCGGAGAGCGGCGTACTCGATTTAGTGGAGTACGTGGCCTCTCTGCGCTATGCCAAAGCGAGCAATGAGCAACGAGACACGTCTCACGCTTCGAGATCGTTTCCGGACATTCGGAGATCTTTTCCGGACATGTTTGCCGTTAACGATGTTCGGCTTCGCCGGCAATACGTGGCCTGACAAAATCGGCCACGTGCATTCACTCGGCAATTATCGTGGCGTGTGTGATGATAAGAGCGGACGCTTCTTCGTGAGCGCAGAGATCATTCCCGATCCACGATTGTCATGCTGTTGCCTATATAATGTAGCGATTGTTGGCTGCTCGCCTGCACCACGACATGGCGATACCAGATTGGATCAGTACGTAAGAGCAGACTCACTGTCCGCGACGTTCGTCACTGGTCAATTCGCACGCGCTGAAAGTACGGCGTGACAACGGCAGTGGCTCTCATCTTAGACGACAGAAGACATGAGCATCGCGTGACGGGCTTATGAATCTTCAGGTCTCTTCTCTTATCGAGCGCTCGTCACGAGCACCGACCCGCGTAGGGTCTCGGATGGACATCCGAGACTCCGTGAGGGTCGCGGATTGTCGCGATGTGAGGTTCCGGCGAGCGCCCGCCGGTTCGGTACGATGCCCACCGGAAAACAGGGCTTGTTCACGCACGAAGAACAGCTTACTCGGAGAGACTGTGAAGATTCGAACTCTGCTATTGGGCGCGATAGCGGTGCTATCCGCTAGCGCAGCGGAAGCACAGCAGCGCCGCATCACCGGCCGCGTCGCGGCCGAAGGAACGAACGAACCGCTCGGTGCGTCGACAGTGACCATCCTCGGCACCACGATCGGGACCTACACGTCCGAAGATGGCAAGTTCAGCCTGACCGCCCCCAACGCGAATGCACTGACGTTACGCATTCGTCGTCTCGGCTATCAGCAGAAGGTGGTATCGGTGTCGGGCGCGCAAAGCGACGTCACCATCTCGCTCACGCGCGACGTCCTGCAGCTCGAGGCGCAGGTCGTGACGGGTACCGCAACAGTGGTGTCGAGCCAGAACGCGGCGAACGCCGTTTCGGTCGTCAGCGCAGAGGCGCTCACGAAAGTGGCCGCTCCGACGATCGACAACGCGCTTCAGGGCAAGGTGGCCGGCGCCGTGATCTCGCAGAATTCGGGCGCACCAGGCGGCGGCACGCAGGTACAGCTCCGCGGTGTGTCGACGATTCTCGGCAACTACAGCCCGCTCTATGTGGTCGACGGCGTCATCGTCAACAACGCGACGATCAACGGCGGCCTGAACGTCATCTCTGGCGCTTCCGGGGGTAACTTCTCGTCGATGCAGGACCAGTCGGTCAACCGCATCGCCGACCTGAATCCCAACGACATCGAGAATATCCAGATTCTCAAGGGCCCCTCCGCTTCGTCCATCTACGGATCGAAGGGAACGAACGGCGTCATCATCATCACCACGAAGAAGGGCAGCGCCAGCAGCAGCAGCGTGGACTTCACGCAGCGTGTGGGTCGTTCCACGCTCGCAAACAAGCTCGGGTCCCGCTGTTTCACCTCTGGCGCGGAATACGGCAGCTGGGCTGCCACGAACCTTGGCCAGGATGCGACAGCGGCTGCCGCGGAGTTCAATGCCGCGACCACCAAGTGCCACGACTACGAGGCGGAGTACTACGCGAACAGCGGTCTCTCGTACGAGACGGTCGGCTCCGTTCGCGGCGGCACGCAGACGGGCGGATCGACCTACTTCATCTCCGGTCTTGTCCACCATGACAATGGCCTCGCGCCAAACGACTTCTATAACAAGCAGTCGCTGCGCGTGAACGTGGGCCAGACGGTCGGCACTCGACTTACGCTGAACGCAAATTCCGAGATCCTCCACACGCTCACGCAGCGTGGCATTTCCGGAAACGACAACAACGGCATCACGCCAGGCGACATCTTCTCGGCCACGCCATCGTTCAATGATCTGCAGCGCAACGCGGATGGCACGTACCCGGTGAACGGCTCCGGGCTGCTGCCGGGCTCCAATCCATTCCAGAACGCGGATCTCGTCAAGACGCCGAACAATACGTACCGCTTCATCGGCTCCGTGACGAGCGGACTGTCCGTGTTTTCCTCCGAGCGTCAGACGCTCGACGCGTCGGTGACGGGCGGTGTTGACACGTACCAGTCGAAGGACAAGGTCGTCTCGCCCGCAACAGGCTATACCGATGCCGCCATCAACGGTGCGTTGGCAGGCACGCTGTTCAACGGCGATGCCGAGATCCTCAATGCGAACCTGAATGGATCGCTCGTGCACAAGTTCGTCGCGTCTGCCTTCACCGCGCAGACCTCGGGTGGGTTCCGCATGGAGCGCCGCGAGGCCAACGTCACACAGCTCACCGGTCGCGGTGTCATCTTCCCAACCGTCACGAATGTCTCGACGGCTGCCCAGACGTTCCCGAACCAGACGCTGGGGCTCACGCGCGATTTCGCGTACTACGCGCAGGAAGAGTTGTTCACGCTGAGCGAGCGCCTGCTGCTCACCGCCGGCGTCAACGCGGAAAAGTCGAGCAATAACGGCGACCAGTCCAAGTTCTACGCCTACCCGAAGTTCTCGGCATCGTACCGTCTGCCCGGCCTTCCAAACTTCGTCAATGAGTTGAAGGCACGTGCAGCATACGGCAAGGCTGGCAATCAACCGACAGCTGGTCGCACCACGTTCCTCACGAACCTGCTATACGAGGGCGCCACGGGTACGCGTGCATCAACCATCGTTGGTTCGCCGAGTATCCGTCCGGAGCTCGCGACAGAGACCGAAGGCGGCCTCGATGCGACGATGGCAAGTTCGCGCGTTCGGTTGAGCGCGACGTGGTACAAGAAGAAGATCACGGATCTGCTGCTCACGGCGCCGATCGTTCCATCGACCGGCTTCTCGACACAGTACTTGAATGGTGGCCAGATCACGAATCGCGGCACGGAGCTCGAGCTCGACGTCACAGCGTATGAGCACGGCAACACCAGCTGGATCTCGGGCGCGACGTTCTCGAAGCAGACTGGATTTGTCGATGCGCTGCCCGTGGGTGTCGCACCGTTCAACCCCGGCGTCGGCTCGTTCGGGCGATATGGCAACGCATGGATCGAGGCTGGTCAGTCCACGACCATGATTCAGGCGAGCATCGGCTGCAGTGGGCCTCTCTCAGCCAGCGGCAGCTGCCCGGCGGCGAACCGCATCCTCGGTCATGCCGGCGACGCAAACCCCGACTTCAACGTTGGGTTCAACAATCAGATCAGCGTCGGCAAGTTCCGCCTCTCCGGACTGCTCGAGTGGCGCAAGGGCGGTGACGTGGTCGATCTCACCAATAATTACTTCGACTCGTACGACTTGGCCGCTGACACCGCAGTCTCGCATGCGCGCTACAAGAACTACCTCGCCGCCGGCTCGCCGTACGTCGAGAACGCAGGCTTCGTGAAGCTCCGCGAGATCACCGTTGGATACGAGCTTCCCGCCACGCTGACGAAGAGTGCCTTCGGTGGACGCGCACAGAACGTCCGTGTCGAGCTGAGTGGCCGTAACCTCAAGACCTGGACGAAGTACTCCGGCTATGATCCCGAAGTGTCGAACTTCGGTAACCAGGCGCTGGGCCGAATCCAGGATGTGACGCCATATCCGCCGAGTCGCACGTTCTATTTCTCGCTTTCTTCTACTTTCTAACCGTCGAGTGACTTCATATATGCGGAAGTACACAATCGCACTCGCCAGCCTGCTCGTGGCAGCCTCGGCGTGCGCTGATAACACCGTCGTGACGCCTGAAAATGCGCCGACGACGGAGGCGCTCTCGGGCGCACTCACCGCTGCAGGGGTACAGACCCTCGCGCTCGGTGTGCTCGCCCAGGATCGCAACGTGACCGGCGGCTTTGGCTACTATCTGTTGCCGGGGATCTACGCGCGCGATGCGTATCGCATCGACTCCAACGAGCCGCGCTTCGTCATCGAGACGCTTGGCGGCGCGCCGGATCCAGGGAGCTTCGCCGCAGGCGGGTCGGCATACACCTCGCCGTTCACGGCAATTCGCGCCGCCACGTCACTGCTCGCTGCGCTTCCCGGTACGCCGGTTACGCAGATCACGGCGGCACAGAACAAAACGACGGTCGGGCTGATCCAGACCATCGAGGCGCTCGACTACTATCGTGTGCTCGAGACGCGAGACACGGTCGGCGTTCCGATCCAGAATCCAGACCCGGCGGTCGTAGCGCCGCTGAGCTGCAAGTCTGCCGTGATGAACCTGATTGCGGCGTTGCTGGACAGCGCCAACACGTCGCTCGTCGCGGCTGGAACGGGAGCGTCGCTGTCGTTTTCGCTGCCCACTGGATTCACGGCGTACGGACGCGACTACTCGAAGGCATCGAACCTGATCCTCCTCAATCGCGGACTCAAGGGAAAGGTTGATGTGTATCGTGGATTGCAGCACACCAGCCCGACTGCCGGTGCGTTCGCACTCGCCATCACCGAACTGACGCAGGCTCTGGGCGGCGCGGCCGCTGGTGCGGTGCCGGCGTCGGCGTTTCAGAGTGGCGCGTACGTCACCTACGTCGCCGGCGGCACCGAGAACACGCCGAACCCGATCGTCGATGCCAAGGTTGCCGTCAACCCAAGGGCAGCCGCGGCATTGCAGGGTGGCGACACGCGTGCGTCGAAGATCATTCCCCGTGCGACTCTCGCGGGTAGCGGTCTCACGTCGAGTGTCACGTACGTCGGCGCAAGCACGGCCAATTCGGCCAACCTGGTGCGGCCGGTCGCCATCCTGCGTGACGAAGAGCTCGTATTGCTTCGTGCACAGGCGTACTTCGAGGCTGGCCAGTTCGCGAATGGGGCGGCCGATCTCAACTCGGTACGCACCTCGTATGGTCTGGCGGCGATTGCGGTGCCGGCGGACATCACGACCGCACGCGCGGCACTGCTGTACGAAAAGAGGTTCTCGCTCTTCTTCGAAGGCCCACAGCGTCTGGTCGACCTGCGCGCCTATGGTTTGCTCAAGGCCGGCGCCATGCCGGCGGAACTGCCGGGCGATCCGTTCACTACCGCCGAGCCGATCCCGAAGGCCGAGGTAGATGCGCGTGCCGGCCAGATCACGCCGGTATGTCCGTAATACAGGATTAACACGAAGCGCCCCGGAAGCGAATTGCTTCCGGGGCGTCTTCGTTTCACAGAATGACAATCACCCATCACTTGCAGGTACGCATGAGGCACTTATTGCGAATTGCGTCGCTTCTTCTGCTGTGCGGCGCGTGCACCCATGATCCACGACCGGCAACGGTGGGTGCACCAATGTCTGACCAGGTGATCACGGCGCAGGAGATCGCTGACTCACAGGGCCAGACGGCCTACGAAGTCATCATGAAAGTCCGAGCGAACTTTCTGAGCAATCGTGGCAAGACCACCATAATGGGCGACTCGCCCTCGGCACCGACGGTGTATCTCGACGGCCAGATGTACGGAGATGTCTCCACGCTGAAGAACATCTCTGCCAAGACCATTGGATCGATTCGCCTGTATCGCGCCTGGGACGCGAGCACGAAGTTCGGTGCGCACAATGTCGGTGGCGTCATCGAGGTCATTTCCAGGACGAGGTAGACGGACGTCTTCCCAGATCTCCCGCGGCGCGACACCAGTCAGGGTCGCGCCGCGCTCTTCGCGCGCTTGAGCGAGTCGACCAACTCGTGCACGCGCATCTTTATCGCATCTCGGCCCACCGCATAATTCTGGCTCACCGGCGGCAATGCGTCCCACTGCGCGCGCGGCACATTGGCGGTGGCTGTCGCGGCGAGTGGTACGTCGAACGACACGACGTACGACGCATCAGCGAGATCACTCGGCCCCAGCGTTTGTGGACGCCAGGAGCCGAGTGTCACATGGTCGGCCTTCAGTCCCTGAAGCATGAAGGCCGGAACCGCTGAATCGACACTCGTGCCGCGCGACACGGCCAACATGTTCAGGCCCACCTCTTTCGCGTACTGCTCGAAAAGGACCTTGGCCAGCAGACTCCTCACCGTACCGTGCTCGCAGACGAAGAGCACGGTGCCTTGAGAGGTGGCAGTCGCTTGCTGCGCGCCGAGTGTGAGTGATGCGCAGCTCAGCATCAGTGCGACGGCAGGGAGAGAGGGGATCTTCATCGGTCGTAGCTTGCATGAGAAGGTGCGGGAAGACAAGATCGGAGACCTACTCCGGCAGAAAAACTCCAATGAATCGCTACCAACCGATCGTCGCACTGACGACGCTCGCCGTGTTCGCCTGCGCTCCACCGTCCGCCTCGCGGCCGGCCACGGGTGGGCCAGCGTTGTCCACTCTTGCGAGCTACGAGATTCCCGCGCGCGCCGTCGTGAACCGCATGACGCTCGCGGAAAAGATCGGCCAGATGACGCAGGCAGATCAGCTCTTCCTGAAGGATACGGCCGACATCGAGCGCTACTTCCTTGGCTCCATCCTGAACGGCGGCGACTCGGATCCTGCAGCCGGCAATTCGTTTCAGGCGTGGCGCGCGATGTACGAGACCTATCAGGCTCGCGCGATGCGGACACGGCTCCGCATTCCGCTCATCTATGGTATCGATGCAGTGCACGGCAACAACAACGTCATCGGCGCCGTCGTCTTTCCGCACAACATTGGACTCGGTGCGACGCGTGATGCTGCACTCGTCCAGCGCATCGCGGAGATCACCGCGGAAGAGACGCGCGCCGTTGGTGCCAACTGGGCATTCGCGCCGTGCATCTGTGTTCCGCAGGACATTCGGTGGGGCCGGACGTACGAAGGATTCAGCGAGGATCCAGAGCTGGTTGCCACGCTGGGTGCCGCTGCCGTTCGCGGGCTGCAAGGCGACAATCTCATGATGCGCACACGCGTTGCGGCCACGGCAAAGCACTTCGCCGGTGACGGCGGCACGTCTGTCGGCACTGGTATCGACAAGCGTCTCGATCAGGGCGACACCCGCATCGACCCGGAAACGCTACGGCGCATTCACATTCGGCCGTACATCGATGCGATCGCGGCCGGCGTCGCGACCATCATGCCGTCGTACAATAGTTGGAATGGCGTGAAGGTGTCCGGTGATCGCCACCTCCTCACCGAAGTGCTCAAGGACGAACTTGGTTTCAAGGGTTTCCTGATTTCCGATTACAGTGCCGTGAATCAGCTGCATCCCGATTACAAGACTGCCATCGGCATCTCCATCAATGCGGGGATGGACATGGTGATGGTGCCCGACAAGTATCGCGAGTTCATCGAGCTGCTCACGCAACTCGTGGCGGAAGGACGCGTGCCCATGTCGCGCATCGACGATGCGGTCACGCGAATCCTGCGCGTGAAGTTCGCGATGGGACTCATGGAAACCGCTTACGACTTTCATGCGGATCGCTCACTCGAGGCGCGCTTTGGATCGCCGGAGCACCGCGCTGTGGCGCGTCAGGCTGTTCGCGAATCGATGGTGCTTCTCAAGAACGAGCGCGGTGCGCTGCCGCTCTCGAAGACTGCGCGCCGCATTCACGTCGCCGGTAAGAGCGCGGACGACATCGGAATACAGACAGGCGGATGGACGATTTTCTGGCAGGGAAAAGCCGGCCCCGTCACCACCGGCGGGACAACGATTCTCTCGGCCATTCGCGCCGGCGCGGGGCGTTCGACGGAGGTGACCTATTCTGCTGACGGCACTGGCGCCGCTGGCGCGGACGCAGTGGTCGTCGTGGTTGGCGAACAGCCATATGCGGAGATGCGCGGCGATCGTCTCGAGCTCGCGCTCGACAGCACGGATCGTAAAGCGATCGCAAATGCTCGGGCGACCAACCTTCCAGTGGTGCTGGTCGTCATCTCGGGTCGTCCGCTGGACATCACGCCTGTCCTCGCTGATGCGAATGCTGTGCTGGCGGCGTGGCTTCCGGGCACCGAGGGCACGGGCGTCGCGGATGTGCTGTTCGGCGACTATCGCCCGAGTGGAAAGCTCTCGTTCACGTGGCCGCGATCAGTGGGTGCACGCGATCCGCTCTTTCCGTTCGGGTTCGGCTTGACTTACTAGTCGGCGATTAGATGCAATACGGTTCAGATTAGGGTTGTCATCCCGCAGGAGCGTAGCGAGTGGGGATCCACCATCTTGGCGCTGCGGCGTTCGTCGAGCGTGTGGACAGGAGATCCCAACGGGCGTTCGCTGCGCTCGCGCTTGCGGGATGACATCCATTCAAGGCGATGAAAACAGCCTGAACGCGGATTTGCGCGGATTCGGCGGATCGCCGCGGATCCTCGGCCACGGCTCCCATTGTCTGCGCTCCCTCCATGCGCAGCGCGATTGATCGCGTGAACGAAGGATCCTCGGTCCCCTTTTAAGGCAAACCATTGGACCTGTCGATTAAGAACGTGAGCGCCGCCTCGGCGCCCTGGATCTGTGCCATCATGGGAGAAATCCGCGTGCATCCGCCGAATCCGCGCGAATCCGCGTTAGGGTCGTTTACGGCCGTTCCGCCTCTGGGTAACGCGCGTCGCTGAGACACTTCATGTGATCCTTAGTCGTCGTGTTCGGAAGTTTGATGACGTATGCAGGGGCGGAGCTGGTGAC
>JBDTMO010000042.1:0-15154 GCA_039934235.1 bacterium
TCGTAGCTGACCTTGAGCCCACCGGTGTTACGGCCGCGACGCGTCTTGACGATCACGACGCCGTTCGCTGCGCGTGCACCATAGATCGCAGCTGACGCAGCGTCCTTGAGCACGGACACGCTTTCGATATCGAGCGGATCGAGGTTGTTGATCTCACCCACAACGCCATCGACGACGATCAGCGCGCCATTGTTACCGAGCGTGCCCGCACCGCGAATGCGAATCTGCGCGCCGTCGGAGCCTGGACGACCGCCGAAATCCTGCACGGTGACGCCCGGCATGAAGCCCTGCAGACCCTTCGTGATGTTGGACACGGGCCGCTTCGTGATTTCGTCGCCCACGACGACTTCAGTGGCGCCAGTGACATTCGCCTTCGTCTGCGTGCCGTAGCCCGTCGATACGATCACGCGTTCCAGCTCCAGCGCGGAGCGTACAAGCCGGAAGCTCAGCGTCACCGTCTGTCCGCCGGTGACGGAAACAGGGAGCTGCTGTTCGCGATACCCGAGGACGCGCGCGCGCACCGTATGCGCACCGGACGTCACGCCGGCAAGCGTAAACCGACCCAGTGCACTCGTACCCGTGGCGATGCTCGTACCATCGACACTCACGCGCGCACTCGCGAGCGGAGCGCCCGCTGAATCTGTGACAGTACCGCTGATGATTCCCGTTCCTTGCGCACCAGCAAGACACGGTGCGCTGAGTAACGCGAACACTCGCGCTGTCAGCAACCAGCGTCGCGATTGGTTGAAACCGGACATGCGTACCTCGGAGGGGGTTGGAAATTGAGGTCGAGCAACGCGACCCACACACTCACGGAGATCAGCGGCTTCGCTGGTCGTTCCGAATACTTCAGTGGTTAAGCGATCTCAGGGCGGTTTTTGTCACTGCGCCAAACAATCGAACGCTGCTAAAAAAGCAAGAGTCAAAAGAATCCCAGTTCTTGCACAGATGTGCACGATTGCGCCAGACAGATTGCGCGAATGGTGTCGACCACGACGACGCCAAGAGTCGCGAATAATTGTTCTTGAAATGGTTCAACGAACCAGGTTTCCTTTGTTCGAAAACGGTTGCAGATTCTGCCATTGTCTCGCAGAAACCGCAATACTGGGACATGAACACTTAGCCAGAATCGTCAATTCGGACCTCCGAGACGCGGGATCTGTCACACTTACGCGCCACGAATCAGAATTGTAGCCCAACCTGCGCAACTGACGCGCTTGTGCGAGCTATGATGACCAAACCACTTGAACCGGTTCACAAAAGGCAGACGCCAATTGTACCGGCTCGACTGGTCCAAGGAGTCTTACATGTCGAGTGACCCGACCGGCGGAACGGGGCCGAGGATGCACAAGCCAGCGAAGAACCCGACAATTTCCAACGTCGCGTCGCTCGCCGGCGTGGCGAAATCCACCGTCTCGGCCGTGATCAACCACAAGGCCACAATCAAGGAGAGCACCCGTCGCAACGTGCTCCGCGCAATCGACGAACTGAACTACCGGCCGAGCCGCTCCGCGCAGCGTGGATTTCGACACGTCGTGCAACGGAGCATCAGCCTGATCATCAAGGAGCCAGAGAACACGTACTACGCGGAAGTGTTGTCCGGCGTACAAGACGTCGCGATGGACCGAGGCTATCTCGTGTTCGTCAGCAGCTCGCAGGGACAGTACGGGCTCGAGCGTCGCATCGTCGAACAGTGCATGGAGCGAGAGATCGACGGGTTGCTCATCGCGCCCATCCGCAACGACGAGACCGATCTCTCGCACATCTTCGAGCTCAAGCGACGGAATATTCCTTTCGTGCTGCTCGAGAACATGGAAGGCGTTCCGGCGAGTCTCGTGGACGTCGACAACGTGAAGGCATCCGCCGACGCGGTGCAGTACCTGATTCAGGAAGGTCATTCGCGCATTGTCCACTTCGCGGGCCCGTACTACTCAGAGCACAGCCGCGCGCGCGCCGAAGGAGTCCGCCGTGCCTTCAGCCACTCACCCCTTGCCTATGACGACTCGATGATCGTGCCGTGCGGAGACTCGCACGAGGCAGGGTATCGGGCCGGCCTCGATTATTTCGGCGCGAAGCGGAACCCGCAGGAACGAGCGACGGCAGTGACGTGCTACAACGATCTCGTGGCGCTCGGCCTGATGAAGGCGCTGCGCGAACTCAACATCGCCGTGCCCGACGAGATCTCGCTCATCGGCTTCGATGATCTGCGTATGCTGCAGCTGTTTCCCCAGCAGCTCACAACCGTGCGCGTGCCCAAGTACGAGATGGGCCGGCAAGCCGCCGAACTGCTCATGCGCGATATCGAATCCCCGATCAAGGCGGCGCCGGAAAAGGTCTACCTGGAGACGGAGCTCGTCATCCGCGACACGACGCGCCGAATTCGCTGAGCATCGCTTCGCTTGTCAAAAGAATCATCGTTCCTGCACATATGTGCGCGCTGGCGCCCGACAGACTGCGCGCGTACTATCGGACGCTTCGTCCGCTCGATGTGCGAATGACGCAACAATGCAACCAGCGACTCGTCTGCGGGCCACTTGAACTCTCGCCACCGCAACCCACCCGGTCACACCAGGCGTGGGGTTAACGCAGTGTCCGGGAAGGAGGCAGGGATGGAACAACCTGGAGCGCAGTTGTACGCCCGGTTCGCACTGTCAGCGATTTGCTTCGCTGCCAGCACCTCGTGCGCCCGACATTCCTCGCCTGAAGACAACTCCGACTCGGCCACTGCATTCAGCGCGGATTCTGTCAGGCGAGTGCTGTCGGCGCGAAGCCGAAGTTCCGCGTCGAAAGTGGTGGACTTCGAAATGGATGAGCGCGCGCGCTTTACGCGCGTCGAGTTGATGATTCAGGCCCACTTTCCTGGCGTCCAGGTCTCATCGCGAGGCGGCAATTACGCCATCAAGATTCGCGGATCAGGCTCACTCCGTTCAAACGATCCGCTCGTGATCATTGACGGCGCGAGTCGATCGCTGAGCGACCTCCGGAGCATGAATCCACTCGACGTCAAGCGCATCGAGATCATGAAGGACGGTGCTGCATCGTTCTATGGTTCGCGCGGCGCCAACGGCGTCATCCTGATTACGACCGGTCGTCCACAATGATCCGTCGCGCACTCGCGTGCATGCTGGTCGTCACGCTCGCGCCGGTCGCGAACGCGCAGGCGCGCGCGGAGACGAACGCCGAGTTTCCGCCGCAGCTGATTTCTCTCGCGAACCTGAACGCTTTTCGGCCCACGAGCGCGAATTGGAGAATCGCTGGTGCTGCCACCGCAGACCGCGATCACTCACGCGCGCTTACCGGAGCGGCCGGCACGGGGGTGCTCGTGAACGCGCCCTCCGCCGCCGCGAAGGCTCCGCTCTTCACGACATGGGAACACGGTGACATCGACGTCGAATTCGATGTGATGCTGGCGAAGGGATCGAGTGCCGGCCTGTACCTCATGGGCCGTTACGACGTACAGCTCGCCGACAGCTGGGGCGTGCGCACACCAACCGTTGCCGACCTGGGCGCTATCGGTCAGCGGTGGGACGCGAAGCAGAGCGCAGGCTTCGAAGGCACGCCACCGCGCCAGAATGCGAGTCGCGCACCGGGTCTCTGGCAGCATGTCGAGATTTCGTTTCGCGCGCCGAGATTCGACGGTCAGCGTAAGACCGCTGACGCACGTTTCGCCAAGGTGACCGTGAATGGCGCGGTAATGCAGGACAACGTCCGCGTCACGGGCCCAACGCAAGGCGCCGCGTTTCAGGATGAACGCCCGTTCGGGCCACTCATGATCGAGGGAGATCACGGCCCGATTGCGTTCCGGAACGTCCGATACAAGTCGTACACGGGTTCTGTAAAGCTCACTGCGCTGCGTTACCGCGTGTTCGAGGGAGAACCGATGGATTCGGCGTACGCCGCCACGCATACGCCTGTTCGGGAAGGTGTCGCGACCGCCTTCTCCTCCGATCTCGCTGCTACTCCGGACAAGTTCGCGATCTCATACGACGGCACGCTTAACGCGCCGTCAGCAGGATTGTATCGATTCCAGCTCGACCTTGGATGGATTGGGAACGACTCCGCGTCCCGTGGCGGGCGCATTGGCGGCGGCACACTCACGATTGACGGCATGCCTGCACTCGTGCATCGGGGCGCCGAGCGTCGCGCGTCCGCCGACACGAAGTTGAGCGCGGGTGCGCACCCGTTCACCGTGACGTACTACAAGAACCGTCCAGCATTCAATCGCCGCGATGTTGCGTTGTGGGTCGAGGGTCCGGGCGTGGAACGACAGGCGCTGCATGACGAGAGCGTCGCGATCAACTTCGGACCGGCCATCAATCCCATCGTTGTCGAGCCGGAGATGGAGCCGGTCGTACTTCGCAGCTTCGTTCGGCATCACGACAGCAAGCGCGTCATCGCCGTATCCGTCGCCGATCCGCTGGGCGTCCATTACAGCTATGACCTTGCGCAGGGCGCGCTGCTGTACGTGTGGCGTGGGCCATTTCTCGAAACGACGCAGATGTGGCACGAACGTGGTGAAGATCAAACGGCCGAACCACTTGGCGGTGCCATCACGCTGCCCGGTACGCCTTCGATCGCAGTTCTTGCGAATGCGAACGCCGCGTGGCCGGACTCAATGGACGAACGGAAGTTCCGGCGCGACGGATATTCCCTCGACAAGTCGGGACATCCCACCTTCCTCTCTCACCTTGGTGGTGTGGCGGTGGAGGACGACATCCGCCCTGCAAGCGACGGCTTCTCGCTGCGGCGCGAGCTTCGCTTGAAGGCACCTGCGACGGGTGCAGTCACTGTTGGACTCTATGTCCAACTCGCGCAGGGCGACCACATCGCGCGCGAGAGTGACGGCTCGTACGTCATTGGCGACAGAAGTTTCTATATCACGCTGCCCGGTGGTCGCGCTTCGGCTGTCATCAGACGCCAGAACGGTCGTGATGAATTGCTGGTGCCCGTGAAGTTCGCCAACGGCGCGGCAAGCGTCGTTTACAACATTGTCTGGTAGCCCGATGCGACCTGTCATCCTGAGCAAGCGTAGCGAGTCAAGTGTCATCCTGAGCGAGCGAAGCGAGTCGAAGGATCTGCACGTGCCGTGTTACGCTGCTTCGAGGTGCAGGTCCTTCGCTTCGCTCAGGACGACAGCTGTACTGTTCATTGCGACAGCAGTACTCCTCCTCGCGGCGACAAGCATCTCTGCCCAGCGACCTGCCTCGACGCCGACGGAAAACGACTACTACCGCATGAGCAGCGTGCCCATTCCGGAGAACGTCGTGCTCGAAGTCGGTGGGCTCGAAACACTGCCGGATGGACGTCTCGCGATCGCCACACGTCGGGGAGAGGTGTGGCTTGTCGAAAACCCCGGCGGCCTGAAAGGAGGTCGGCCACACTTTACGCGCTTTGCGCAAGGGCTGCATGAAGCGCTCGGTCTCTCGTATCGCGACGGCGCATTGTACACGTCGCAGCGAAGCGAGTTGACCCGCCTTCGCGATACGGACGGTGACGGGAAGGCCGATCGCTACGAGACCGTGTATTCATGGCCGCTATCGGGCAACTACCACGAATATTCGTTCGGCCCCGTCTTCTCGCCGAGTGGGGATATGATCGTCACGCTGAACCTCGCGTGGATTGGGTATGGCGAGAGTTTCGTAAAGTGGCGCGGATGGATGTTGAAGATTGCACCGGACGGAGCGATGAGTCCCATCGCCGCGGGATTTCGGTCGCCGTCGAGCTTCGGCTACAATCTCGAAGGTGATCTCTTCTACTCGGAGAACCAGGGCGACTGGGTCGGTTCAGGGGGCATCTCGCACGTCGAGAAAGGCGACTTCATGGGTAACCCCATGGGGCTCAAGTGGTCGAGCGAACCGGAGTCGCCTCTCAAGCTGACGAAGGCCGACATCCCGGATACTGGCGAGCCGAAGTTCGAAGTCGCGAAGCGTGTGCCTCACCTGAAGACGCCCGCCGTGTGGTTTCCGCACACCATCCTCGGAATCTCCACGTCCGCCATCCTCGTTGACTCTACGCGCGGAGCGTTTGGTCCATTCGCGGGACAACTCTTCGTTGGGGATCAGGGGCAAAGCAAGATCATGCGGGTCTTCCTCGAAAAGGTGAACGGCGTCTATCAGGGCGTCGTCTTCCCATTCAGGGAGGGCTTCGCGTCGGGTGTATTTCGGGAGGTGTGGGGCAACGACGGATCGATGTACGTTGGGCAAACGAGCCGAGGATGGGGCGCTACCGGCAAGGCGCCCTACGGTCTGCAACGTCTCGTGTGGACGGGCAAGACTCCGTTCGAGGCGGAGAAAGTGGAAGCGCGGCCCGATGGTTTCGAGATCACCTTCACCACACCGGTGAACAGAACCGCCGCTACCGATCCAGCGAGCTACACGGTGAACAGCTTCATCTATAAGTACCACCACATCTACGGCTCGCCGGTCATCAACCAGGCAAGTCACCTCATACGCTCCGTCGTCGTATCAACCGACGGACGCAGTGCTCGGCTCGTGGTCGACTCGATACGGCAGGGCTACATCCATGAGATAAAGATGGCTGGCGTGCGATCGGAGACTGGCGCGCCATTGCTGCACGACTTCGGGTATTACACGCTCAACCAGATTCCAACTGGAAGTCGCGTTGCGGTGACTTCCACGCCCAGCGCGCCCGCCGCTGCACCGGCGCCAGCGCCGCGAGTGAGCACGGTGCCGCGCAGTGCGACGGCCGCGAAAAGACAGACGGTCATGCCAACGGAATGGAACGGTAAGGTTGACCAGACGGTAAGCGTGCAGGGCGAAGAGGGATTGAAATTCAGCCTCACGCATTTCGACGTGAAAGCCGGCGCTCACGTCCAGCTCGATTTCGCGAACGCAAGCGACATGCTGCACAATCTCGTCATCGTCCGTCCCGGCAGCGCGACGCGCGTTGGTGAGGCGTCTCTAAAGCTGGGGCTCGATGGAACGCGTCTCGATTTTGTTCCTCGGACTAACGAAGTGCTGTTCCACACCGCCATCGTGGCGCCGCAGCAATCCGAGACGATCTACTTCGAGGCGCCCACGACTCCGGGCGACTACACGTACATCTGCTCGTTTCCCGGGCACGCCATCCTGATGCAAGGCATCATGCGAGTGACGCCTTAGTCCCTTCACTTTTGGAGAAGCAACACATGGCCGAGTCGAGCTCGTCAACCGACGCCCAACGTAAGCGACTCTTTTTCGGGAAGATCACCGCCGCGACCGCTGCACTACTGCTAACGCTGCTCTCGCCATCGCGCACGCAGGCGCAAGCACCGTCGCCGCATGCGGAGCGCCTACGCGTGCTTTTTCTGGGAGACAACGGGCATCACCAACCAACAGCTCGCGCCAAGCAGTTGCTGCCCGTGATGGCGAAAGATGGCGTGGATCTGTTTTACACCGATGACCGCGACGATCTCAACCCAACCGAGTTGGCGCGCTATCACGCCGTGATGCTCTACAACAATTACCTCACCGTAACGCGTCCGCAGATCTCCGCGCTGCTCGATTTCGTGAACAAGGGCGGCGGCCTGGTGGTGTTGCATTGCGCGTCTGCGTCATTCCAGAATTCGGAGGAATTCGTCAAGCTGGTTGGTGCGGTGTTCAAGAGCCACGGAACGGGCACGTTCAGCACGGTGCGCATCGCGCCCGATCATCCGGCCATCAAGGGCGTACCGACGTTCGAGAGTTGGGACGAGACATACGTCCATGCCAGGCACAACCCAGTTGACCGCACAGTCCTCGAGGTGCGACGCGAGAACGGTCGCGACGAGCCATACACGTGGGTTCGCACCTACGGAAAGGGCCGGATGTTCTATACGGCGTGGGGACATGACGAACGCACGTGGGGGCAGCCGGGCTTCCAGTAACTTGTTGAACATGGATTGCGTTGGGCGGTCGGCGGAACGGCGCTCACGCAAATGGCCACAGGCCCGAAGACGACGATGGTCGATCTCGCGGTTCCCCTGCCGACCTACAAGCTGCCACCGTCGCCGTGGAACACCCTCGACGCTCCGCTCAAGCAGGCGCAGGCAGCGCTGCCGACGCGCGAGTCGCTGGAGCTGGTCACGCTCCGTCCGCACTTCAGCGTCAAGCCGTTCGCCACCGAGCCGTCGATCGGCAACATCATCGACTTTACGTGGGACGCGCGCGGGCGGATGTGGGCGGTCGAGACGAATGACTACCCGAACACCGTGTTGCCCGACTCCGTGCCCGGCCACGATCGCATCCTGATCATCGAAGACACGAATCACGACGGCCTGGCCGACAAGGTGAAGGTGTTCGCTGAGGGACTCAACCTTGCGACGTCCATCACGTTCGCGAATGGAGGCGTCATCGTCGCGCAGGCTCCGCACATGCTGTTCTTCAAGGACACGAATGGCGATGACAAGGCCGATGTAAAGAAGATCCTGTTCACCGGCTTCCCACGAAACGACACGCACGGCTCGATCAGCAATCTCCGCTATGGATTCGACAACCAGGTCTGGGGATCCGTCGGGTACAACGGCTTTCGCGGAACAGTGGGGCCGAGCACGTATGCGCGCGGCCAGTTCGGCGCGGGGTATTTTCGTTTTCCAGGTGATGGTTCCAACCTCGAGTACGTCGCGCGCACGAGCAACAACACCTGGGGCGTCGCACTGTCGGAAGACAACTTTGTGTTCGGATCCACGGCGAACAATCGTCCCAGCAACTTCGTCCACATTCCGCTGCGCTACTATCGTGCAATGGGTGCGCGCGACACGACGTTGCCCGACATCTCGGATCGGCAGGACATTTTCCCCGTGCGCGACATCCAACAGGTCGATCAGTTCGGCAAGTACACCGCGGGCTCGGCGCACGAGTTGTACACCGCTCGTGCGTTTCCACGTGAGTACTGGAACCGCGCGGCGTTCGTTGCGGAGCCAACGGGGCACGTGATCGGCATGTTCGACCTCACGGACAACGGAAGTGCATTCGCGGCGAAAAATCGCTGGAACTTCATGGCCAGTCGCGATCAATGGGCGGCGCCGGTGCAGGTCAAAGTCGGACCAGACGGTGCGATCTGGGTGTCGGATTTCTACACCCTGGTGGCGCAGCACAATCCCACGCCGAAGAACATGGACGGCTGCTGCGAAACCGGCACGGGCGCCGCGTACGAAACGCCGAATCGCGATAGGTTGCACGGACGCATCTATCGCATCAGCTACGACAGCGCGCATGCTGCGCCGGCGATGCGCCTCGACAACGCGTCACCGCAGCAACTCGTTCACGCGCTGACCAACGACAACATGTTCTGGCGCCTCACGGCGCAGCGACTGTTGGTCGAGCGCGGCAAGACGGATGTCGTTCCCGCGCTCATCGAGCTGGCGCGTAACCAGACCGTTGACGACCGTGGCCTCGACCCAGGCGCGCTGCACGCATTGTGGACGCTTCAGGGGCTGGGAGTCATTCCGGGCAATGCCGATGCGCTCAAGGTTGCGCGCGAGGCGCTGTATTCTCCTGCGGCCTCGGTCCGTCGCGCCGCGTTGATGATGCTTCCGCGGAACCAGCAGTTGCTGGACGACATCTTCGCGGCGAACATCCTGCCCGACCGTGGATCATCTGGCTATACGGGCGATGCAGGCGTCCTCGAAGACGCAGACGCGCACGTTCGGCTCGAGGCGCTGCTCGTGCTCTCCGAACTACCCGGGTCGGCACGCGAGGCCGCGTCGATTCTCGACGTCATCACGCTTCGGGTGAATGCGCGCGACGCCTGGATTCCAGACGCCGTCCCCATGGCCGCGTCCAAACAAGGTCCGGCGTTGCTCCGCGACCTTGTCCGTCGTCAAGTTCCCGTCAACGATTCGACGGCCGTGTCGGGGCTCAAACGAGCGACGCAAAAGATCGCGCGCTTTCATGCAGCCAAGGCAGATGCACCAACCGTCGTCGAGTTGATCTCCGTCGTTCCCCAGGCGACGCCGCCGCTTGCGTTGGCCATGCTCAATGGAATCGCTGAGGGTTGGCCACAGGAAACTCCGCCGCAGTTCAGCGCCGAGCAGCGCGCGTCGCTCATGACAGCGGCGCGTGGCGCTGGTCCGGAGCTCGCCGACGCATTCGGTCGCGTAGCGGCACGATGGGGCCTGCCTGACGTGTTCAAGTCTCAATGACCCACCAATTGCCCATGAGATTTTCCGTACTGGTCGCCGCCGTTTGCGTATGCGCGGCGACCGCAGTTGCTCCGGCGCGAGCGCAGGGTGGAGCGGCGCACGCGGCCATCGACACGACAATCACCGTGCGTGCGCGCACGTCTACGCTGGAGTTCGATCCGCCAGCAATTGCAGCGAAGCACGGCACGCGCGTTCGCATTCGCTTTTCGAACATGGGCACGCTGCCGCACAATTTCGTCGTGGTGCGTGACGACAACGACATCGATGATCTCGCGGCTGCCGCAGCGAAGCTGAGTGGGGACGTCCCGATTGCACTGAAGGCCAAGATGATCGCGTACAGCACGCTGGCGTCCCCAGGGCAGACCGTAGAGGTCACGTTCATCATGCCGCCGCCGGGCGAATACACCTATGTCTGCTTGATGACGGGACACTCGAACTCGATGCTTGGAAAGCTGCGCTCACTTCGGTAAACCTTGTCGTACGTTGCTTGACGGATCGCCGGACCGCCGCTGGTTCACCCTACCGACACTGTGGAAAATGACACCCGACGTCGAAGACCTCCGCGCAATCCTGGCAGCATACAAGCAAGTCGCGACCGCATCATGGCCGCAGCTGCACCCGGCCATGGCGGACAAGTCGCGACAGTGGGCAACGCGAAGCCTGCCGGACCTTCAGGCCGAGCTTGCCGAATACGTCCGAGAAGCCTCCAGGCCCACGGTCAACGCGCGGCTTTTCTGGAAGGTCGGACCCGAGTTCGAGTTTGGCGGCTGCAACAACCAGTTCGCCCAGGACGCCGGACTCACGAGCCCGGACATGATCGGCATCACCGACTTCGACAAGCGTCTTCCGTGGCGGCCACAGGCGGCGAAGTATCGGTTAGACGATGAGGCAGTCGTCTCGTCGAAGAACGCGCAACTCGACATCATCGAGCGCCAGAAGGCCCCCAACGGTGACATCTCCTGGGTGCGCGTTGGCAAGGTTCCCATCCAGCGCGCCGACAAGAAGGTGATCGGCATCCTCGGTATGTACGAGGTGCTTGATGCCGAAACCGGACGGAGGCTTCATATGGCACAGCCGCGTCGGCCTGCGTTGTAGGCGGCTGTTGTCATCGCGTATTGCTCAGTCTCCCGATAGACGAATGGCCTTGAATCGCCGCGTCTGATCTTCAATCGCGATTTCGGTTGCGAGCCGTTCGATACTCGACGCACCAAAGAATCCGGCGACGCCCCTCGTGCGAGAGAGCACGTACTGCGCGTCGGCCGGCTCGGCAATCGGCCCACCGTGACAGAGCACGATGACGTCCGGATTCACCCGCTTCGCCGCGTCGTGCATCTCCTGCACCCGCTCCACCGCCTCGTCGAGTGACATCGCCGCCGTCTTCACGCCAATCGAACCGGCGACCGTCGTGTTTACATGCGCGACGACGACATCGGCGCCCGCCTTCGCAAACTCCGTCGCCGTTGCGACGTCGAAGACATACGGACACGTCAGCATCTCGAGCTGGTGTGCCGTCGCGATCATGTCGATCTCGAGCTGAATGCTCATGCCAGTCTCCTCGAGAATCTGCCGAAACTGGCCATCGATCAGCCCGACCGTCGGGAAGTTCTGCACGCCGTCGAACCCCATCTCCCTGAGCTGCGGCAGGAACACGCGCATCATGCGAAAGGGATCCGTGCCACAAACTCCGGCGAGTACCGGCGTGTCCTTTACCACGGGCAACACCTCGCGCGACATGTCGACGACGATCGCATTTGCGTCGCCATACGGCATCATGCCCGATGCGCTCCCGCGCCCCGCCATGCGATAGCGGCCCGAGTTGTAGATGATGATCAGGTCAACACCGCCGCGCTCCACGAACTTCGCGGAGATGCCCGTACCGGCGCCCGCGCCGATGATGGGCGTGCCTGCGGCAATCTGCGCGCGAAGACGGCGAAGCGATTCCTGGTACGGAATGAAAGGCATTACGAAGCGCGTGGTGCGAGTGGGCTCTTCAGCTCGGCCAGCAATGCGTCGGCCAAGGCATGAGCGAAGGAGAGATCGTTGATGTGCGCGTCGATCTCGCGAATGATGACGTTCGGTGGCGCATTGTCGCGCAGCGACTGAAAGAGCGCGCCATCCGCCTCAGCGTCGAAAAAAGGCTGCCCCTCGGCGTCGAGCATGCTCACGCCACGCAGCGGTACCAGCAACATCACCGGCCCCTTCGCGCGCGCGAGTTGCGCCATGATGCGCCGTCCAATCTCTCGGCATTCATCCGGCGACGTGCGCATGAGCGTGACCGTTGCGTTGTGCTTGTACAGCGTGCGATCGCGAAACTGCGCAGGCACAGTCTCGACGCCGCCAAAATTCACCATATCCAGCGCGCCGACGGAAACGACCTGGGGAATTCCCTTGCGTCCCGCAGCAGACAAGCGATCCGGGCCCGCCGACAACACACCGCCCACGACCTCATCGCACCACTCGGTCGTCGTGACATCGAGCACGCCGGCAAAGAAGCCATCGTCGATCAAGCCCTCCATCGCGCGACCACCCGAGCCGGTGGCATGAAAGACGAGGACGTCGTACCCCGCCGCCTCGAGACGCTTGCGCGCGGCCGTCACGCACGGAGTCGTCACACCGAACATCGTGGCGGCAATCATCGGACGTCCGGTTCGCCGCGCCGACGATTCATGCATCGCCACCATGCCGCAGATCGCGCCAGCTGCATTCCGCAGAACCTGCGCAGAGATGGGGTTCACGCCCGCAATATCGACGACGGAGTACATCATCGTGATGTCCTTCACGTCGACATACGGCGCCGTGTTCCCCGACGCCATGGTCGACACCATCACCTTCGGAACTCCGACAGGCAGTTCGCGCATGGCCGCCGTGATCATCGTCGTCCCTCCGCCACCGCCGAGCCCAAGGACGCCACCGAATTTACGCGCGGCGAATAATTCCTTCACGAGCTTCCGTGCCCCGTGCAGCATGACGTCGACCGCCGCGCCGCGATCTGCGTTGGCACGTATCTCGGCGAGCGAAGCGCCTCCCGCGCGAGCGACTACGTCAGCGGATATGTCCACGCGAAACGGTGCCGCGTGCCCGGTGTCGAAGACGCCGATGTCCATCGTGAGCACGTCGCGACCGCGCTCGATGATGGCCGAGTGGACAAACGCATACTCGTCTCCCTTGGTGTCGAAGGTGCCGATGAGAAGGACCGTCCCGCTCACTCGGCAAACACCATTGGCGTCTTCAGCGAACGCCACGGCTCCTCGGTGTGAACATCGACGAGCGCGGGGCCGTCGAACTTCGCGGGGGAGAGGATCGCCAGAAAGATCAGCGTGTCATCGCCGGCGTTGTACGTGCCGTGCACCATGTCGCGCGGTATGTGCGCGCTGTCTCCCGCACACAGCACTCGGCGCTCCTCGCCCACCCACTGCTCCGCTGTTCCTGATATGACGTAGATGATTTCCTCCATCGCGGGGTGGCGATGAAACTGATGCGCGCGGCCGAGCGGCATGACGACTCGCACGAGCAGCAGCGCTTCTGCATTCGTGAGGCCTGGCCGTGACAGCCATTCGTGCGGACCCCACGGCGACGCTTCGACTTGCATCTCTGCCGAGGTCACGAAATGATGCGGACCGCTCATCGTTGCCCCGCGGTGAGTGTGGTGAACGCGCTGGCGTTCCAGCGTGGAAGAAACTCGATGCGAAGCGGCGCGTCGTTCGGAACGACGAATGGCAGCCAGACATACGTGGAATTCTGCAGCGCGGACGGCTCCCATCGATCGCCCATGTAGACGAAGCACCGAGCGCATACGGCCGGCAGCGGAAGGACGAATGTGCTCTGTGACCGAAAGGTCGTCGCCGAATCAGCGCCCACCGCGGGATTGCCCAGGGTGCGCCACGGGCCGAGCATGTGCTCAGCCACGTGATAGCGCGCCGGATTTGGCTTCCAACCCGATTGAGCTGACGTGATCATGTAGTAGGTGTTGCCCACCTTGAACGGCGCCGGTGCTTCGCGACGCGCACCCGGAAACAGGCGCGCCCATGTTTGTCCTTCAACGGCCGGACGCACGATATCGGTATAGTCATCGCTCAGTCGCACCGCGTACAGCGTCTTGTTGCTCTCCGACGCGTAAAGCACGTACGCGGTCCCATCATCATCGGCGAAGAGTCCCATATCGCGAAACGTGTTTCCCTGCTCCGGCTCATGCAGCTGTGCTTCATCCTTTGCGTAACCATAGTCGTAGCTTATTGGGCGGAACACGCGAACCAGCGTGAACGGACCGTTTGGATTCACACTCACCGCGATGCCGGCACTTGCATCGGCGTAGCGATTGGCATCGAGATGCATCCACATCACGTACTGCTTCGTCTGCCGATTGTAGATCACCTTTGGACGCTCAGCCACTCCGCCATCGCGATACCGCGGCGGTAGACTGTCCTTTGGAAATACGACACCCTGGTTCGTCCAGTGAAAAAGGTCGGTCGACGAGTATGCCGAGATGCCCGTCTTGTTGCCGCCGCCGAGATGCTTGTTCTCGCCGTACCAGTAGTACGTCGAGCCAACGGCGAGGATGCCGCCACCGTGTGCCTCGATGCGCTCGCCTTTTGTGTCGAGCCACGCGACACCGGGCTCGAATGCGTCCGGTCCATCACGCATCAGCGGCGATGCGGGAGGCGCGGCGTGCCCGCATGCCACGAGCGACAACGCAACCGTTGCCCGCAGCAGCGTGCTGGGTAAACGCGACAGAGACGTGTTACGATTTGTCGTCCTGCCCGCCCTGAGCGAAGTCGAAGGGAGCGCAGCGAAGGACCTGCACCTTGCGCCCCTCACGATGCTCCACCCGCACGAATGATGGTTGCTTCTCCCGCGCGGAGCCGATGGTCGGCGACCGTTGCACCAGAGCGGACGCGCACCGTCTTGTCCTGCCGAGCGGTGAGGGACGCTTGCTGCAATGCGCCATCCTTCCATGCGATGTCCACCGTAACGCCGCCTCGCGCGCGCAAACCGCGCACTCGCCCAGTCGCCCACGCGGACGGGAGTGCCGGAAGC
>JBDTMO010000043.1:0-15115 GCA_039934235.1 bacterium
CCTCGCGGAAGTGCCGGCACATCCGCTCGGAAAAGAGCTTCTCCCAGCCGTAGCCATCCTCGGGCATGGCCGGATAGGCATCTTCCTCTTTCAGCGGCGTCACATTGGGATCCCGCTGCTTTTCCTCGTTGTAGACACACGCGGACGAGGAGTAGAAGAAGCGCTGAGCACCTGCATCGCGAGCCGCAATCAACATGTTGGTGTTGGTGATCACCGACAGCATGCATTCCGCTTTGTGGGTCTCGATGAATCCCATGCCGCCCATATCAGCGGCAAGCTGGTAGACCTGCGTCGCGCCATCGCACGCGGCAACGGCGTTTTCCATTGCCATCAGGTCTGCCGAGACATTCTCGGCGCCTGCGTGAACCTGATACCAGTCGCTCAGCGGCTTTCGATCAACGGCGCGAACCGAGTGGCCCTGCCCCAACAGAGATCCGACAAGGTGTCCCCCAATGAACCCGCCACCACCACCGACAATGATGAGTTGACCGTTTCCCACGCCGCTTGCCTCCAGAGTTTTGACTGAACGCGCCAGTCAGGGACTGGCATAGCCAGTCATATTAGCGCGCGCTCTGCAAAGTTGCCATTCGACCAGTATGCAGGATGGAGACGCGAAGTTGCAGGTCAGGATGAGAACCGCTTGCGCAGTCGGGCGGCAGGACCCTCGATGAGATCCCTGCTAGCGACGCACAGCGGAAGAGTGATTGCGAGCGCCGCGACCAGCATCAACGGACGGGACAGGGACGTGTATTCCTTCAAGACCGCAATCACGAGGTAGTGGTAGAGGTAGAGTGCATAGGACAGTGTCCCGATCCACGGTAGTAGACCTCGGTTGAGCTCTGTGAAGGGGAACATCTTCGGACGCTTGATGGCAAGGATGAACAAGGGTACGAAGCACAGACACTGCAACGAATACCGGATCGTGTGGGAGTACCAGGTCGCGCGATAGCCTTGCGATGCGACCAGCACCACCAGCGCGATCACGCCAAGCCAAGGCCGATCGAAGACGGCGGCTCGTTGAGGCTCGTAAAACGGACTCGCGAATATTGCGAGCGCCGCGCCCCACAGGATGCTGTCCATGCGCGTGTCCGACGCGGCATATGCCCACGTCTCACCGGTAACGCCTGGGGCGAAATTGATTGCGACAACGATACAACGCCAAAGCAGGATCGTTGCGCACGCGGCGGCAACGAGTGCAAAACGTTGCCGCGCGGGGCGAGTCATCAGGAACGTGAATGCCAGCGGGAAAATCAGGTAGAAATGTTCCTCCACGCTCAAGGACCACATGATGAGCGTTCCCGGCAGTACCTGCTTGCCGGTCGCGTACATGTAGTTCGTGAGGTGAAGAAACTGCGCCGCCATGACAGGAACGCTCGGCACGGGACCGAGCACGTTCGTGAGGGTGAGCGCCGTCGCGGAAATGAGCAATACGTACATCGGAGGAAAGATTCGCAGCGCGCGGCGAATGTAAAAATTCCGGAAATCGACGCGTCCGGTCTTTAGGCGCTCCCGACGGAGAAGCGTCGTGATCAGGAAGCCGCTCAGGAAGAAGAACACATTCACGCCGAGAGCGCCTGACGCGAAGGCGAACCCGCTGTGCGTGATGACGACGAGCATTACCGCGACGCCGCGGATCCCATCGAGGGACGGGATCTGAAATACGTGCGGGTTTCCGAGTGCGTCGGGAGTGTCTGGCTGAGAACTCACAGGTCGGTCGTGGATTCTACGCGCATCTCGCGCTCGCGAGGTGTAAGGCCGGCAGCCCAAAGCGTCAGGGCGAGATGCAGCGCGAACGCGATGGTGCCGAGAGTCACATACACAATCATGCAACGCCAGTAACTCAGACCTTGCCGATGCAGCACGACGAAAGACATGATCGGCACAATGATCAGGCCGACGTCGAATAAAAGCTTGAGCTCCGGACGGTTGACGACGGCGTAGAGCCTTGTCACAGGGCTGACAGCCAGAGTGGCGATGCTGAGTGGAGTAAAGAGGGCGACAAGATAGCCAGCCTCTCTCCACTCTTCGCCGAAAATCTTGGCGAAGCCCCAGATGCCGACGATCCCCACGGGGATATAGATGGCGGCGGCGATCAACACGAGTCGCGCGACGGTGCGCAGAACGGTGCGACGAACTTGCGTCGGATCGTCGCGAAAGAGCGTCGACACCCGCGCGTGGAAGACGTCGGCGACACTCGCTCCGATGAGAGACGCTGGAACGCCCGCCAAACGTTGCACGATGAGAAGTTGTCCAGCCGCAGGAGCACCGAATGCGCCCGCGACCAGCGGCAGGGCCAGCGCCCCTCCAAGCGCGTCGAGAAGCGCTGACGGTGCGACAATGACCGGGTACCGCCAGTTGAATTCCGCCGTCCTTTGAAATGCGTCGCGCGTCGATCGTCGAACAATGTCCTTGACCGGACTCGCGGCGAGTTGCAGAAGGCGACCAATACCAAAGACACGACCTGCGAGCTCCCCAAGCATGAGGCCCCACCAGCCTGCTCCTAGCAGACCGCTGATCACGGGGAGCCCGGCGCGTCCAACGCCCTGCGCCACCGCTGCCCGTGCCACCACGCCGAATTCATGGCGCCGAATCGCCCAAAAGCGGACTGCCGCAAACACGCTCGTCGACAGCATGATGGCGAACGCACCCAACACCGCTGTCGCAGGGAGCGATCCGAACGACAACAGCCGCTTCTCGATCAGCACGAGCATCAGCAACGAGGCGATGATCGTCGTGGGCACCGAGACGGCAGACGCAATGATGAGCAGTTGATCCGCCTCCGCGTCCGTTCTCGCCGGTACAATGGCCATGTCATAGCGCAACGACACACCGACGGTCGCGAAGCCAACGAACGACAACAGGACACCAAATTGACCCATTTCTGTCGGCGAATACAATCTCGTCAGCAGCGGGGCGGACAGGACGACCAGCGCCTGCGCCAGTGCCGTGCCGCCACCAAGCCTGAGCGCGGCTCGACTGGCCGCACCCTGGGGAACCCACTGATCGATCAAATCGGTGATGTTGCTTCGATATCTGCTGACAAGCGTCACGTGAGGTCGTGATGATGGAAGTGCGCAATCTAGGGCGCGCACCGCACACATCCACCAGCTTGCCCACTCGAACGCGCGCGGATAGCCTTCGGTCCGGCCGCCGGATCATCGACTCGCGGCGTGTTCACCTTGCCGGGCGCAGCCACTCTATTTGCGTGTCGCTGCCACGATGTCCGGCGATTTCCCGCTGACGTGCTATACAACAGCCTTTCGTATCTCGTTTTCTTCGCGTTGGTGTTCGCCGCGTACTGGTCACTTCGCGGCCACCGCGCGCGAATGGGCCTTCTGCTGCTGGCGAGCTGGGTCTTTTACGCGGCATGGTATCCCTCCTATCTCCTGCTCTTTATCGTCGTCACGGCGATGACATATGCCGCCGGCGTGTGGATCGAGAATTGGACGGACCGCGGGCGCGTTGTGCAGCGCCGCATTGTGGTCGGCGCGATTGTGATCGACCTCGCGATGCTCGCATTCTTCAAGTATGCGGGATTTCTCCTCGACACTGCGGCCTCGATCGACCGGTTGTTTGGCGGCGAGTTCGCGCCACCCAGATTGCACGTCGTACTGCCGCTGGGCATCAGCTTTTACACGTTTCAATCCATCGCGTACATCGTCGACGTCTATCGCGGCGAGGTTGTCGCGATTCGCAACCCGCTCAAGCTCGCGCTCTTCAAGGCCTTCTTTCCACAGCTCATCGCCGGCCCAATCGTTCGCGCCACGGAGCTGGTCCCGCAATTCGCCGAAAAGCGCAGAGCAAGCGCTGGGCAATTCGCCGAGGGGCTGGACCTCGTCGCCGTTGGGCTCATCAAGAAGGTCGTCATCGCCGACCAGATCGCGTCGTTCGCCGACAAGGTGTTTGCCCACCCGGAAAGTTTCAGCTCGATCGTGTTGCTCCTCGGCGTGTATGCCTACTCGGCGCAGATCTACTGCGACTTTTCGGGCTACACAGACATCGGGCGTGGCTGTGCCAAGCTGCTGGGCTACGAATTGCCGCTCAACTTCAATTTCCCATATGTCTCCGTGAACATCGTTGATTTCTGGAGACGGTGGCACATCTCGCTCAGCCGTTGGTTGCGAGACTATCTCTACATACCCCTCGGAGGCAGTCGTCGCGGGAAGGTCCGAACGTATGTGAACTTGCTCATTACGATGGTCCTCGGCGGACTATGGCATGGCGCCAATTGGACGTTCGTCGCATGGGGAGCATTGCATGGCGTCGCCCTGGCGTTGACGCGGCTAGTACATGACGTCACAAAGAGCCCAGCAGAGGAGCCACTCTTTCAGGGGCGGCTGTATCGATCGTTCGCCGTACTCCTGACCTTTCATCTCGTCTGCATTGGCTGGGTGTTTTTTCGAGCGCCGACTTTCACCGTGGCGACCGACGTACTTCGCGGAATCGTCGTCTACCGGCGGATTGGCGCTGCGGATTTGGCGGTGTTCGGCTGGATTACTGTCGGCGTTACGGCCGCATCATTATGTGCGGCCTACGCGGTTCACCTGTTCGCGTATGCTCGACCATTGCTCCTGACATCAGGCCGTAAGGCCATGGTATCGCGCGCCGTGTTGTACGCGGTGTGTGTCATCGCGGTTACGCTGTTCGCTGGCCGCGGCTCTCAACAATTCATTTACTTCCAGTTTTAAGACAGTGAGTACGCGCTCGCCGAACTCGACCCCTCCACGAACTTTCACATGGGCTAACCTCGCCAGTTCGATCGCCCTGGGAGGCTTGCTGTTGTTTGCGTGGAATCTCTACGCGAAACAGTTCTCGGGTTTTGCGGTTGGTGCCCGTATTCGTGGACACGTGATTCAGGACGCGAGCCGCAATGATGATGTGCCGCGCACACTGAGCGAGCTTCCCCCACTAGGCAGGCCGCTGATCGCGGTGTTCGGCAGCAGTCAGGTGGACGCGGTCAAGGACGATCCGGAGCTCTCACCGCGTGCCTTTCCGTTCCGGATGAGCGAAACGCTTGCGACACTTCGTCCAGACCATGTCGTCATTGATTTGTCGGGCCCTGGCCAACAAGTCGTCGAGGCAAATGCGATTCTTCTGTCGAGCCTCGAGCGGCTGAAGCCCTCGCTCGTCGTACTCACTGTTGGCCTCGTGAGCATGTCGACCACGGATATTCGACCCGCCCTCCAGAGTGGACTCGACCGTCCGCAAATCGAGAAAGAGATCGACGCGGTATCGGATTCAATGCTGCCGCCAAGCACGCGCACCATTGCGCTTGCAAGCGTACAGCCGAACGGCAAGTCGGCATCGGACACCACTGTCCAGGAGCGCACCGACGCATACCTCGAACAGAGGTTTCGCGCGGCGACGGCGATGATCGCCAATCGCCGAGCAATGTACAACGCACTGATCGATCAGCCGCTGCGCCGCGACCTCGTACGGCTTCTTCAACGCCGCCGCGGCCCACTGGTAACGGCGCGCACGTTTGACATCAGCGATCGGTACGCCGTCTCGCTCGCTGCGATCGAAACAATGGGCGCCGTACTGGCCAACCGTGGCACTCCGTTCGTCATCTGCGTCCTTCCGTACGAACGTTCGCGCACACCACCACCGTATACACCCGAAACGAATGCCAGGGTAGCTCGCGATCTTCGCGACCTCTCGGCGCGGCATGGTTTTACGGTGTTGGACTTGAGCGAAGCGCTGACAACGAGTGACTTTGGCGTGTACGAGGACGGCTCGCCTGATGGCCTTCACTTTCGCGCAAACGGACATGCGTTGGTCGGCGCCGAGCTCGCTAAAACGGTCTCCGCCATTTTGACGACGCGTCCGGGGATCGCTCCGGCTTCGACTCCTGTCACGAACCCGCGCTAACTCCGCTCGACCGAGTGTGAATCGGTCGCTACTCGGGGCTCAACAGTGAAAGGCCGCCACGATGTCGAACTTCACCAAACGTCGCGACAGCTTAGTCGCGTGGAGTGAATTCAGGCGGCTTCGAGTTACGCCGACGTATTCGGGGCGAAATCTGCGCCTGAGCGTACTCCGAATCTTCGGCCCCCGCTCCGGAATCGTCGTGCACTTTCCCTCCAAAGGATGATCTCGGAACCGCCCCTGCCGAATACTGTACCGGCTCGAAATCCGGCACGATCGCCTGGAGTATCCGGCGCACCACCGCCTCCTCCCCATGCTGCGACGCCGTGTCGATCAGTTCGACAAGCAACGGAAACGCCTTCGTGTCCAACGCATTCTTCCGCGCGCGCAGCACCTTCGGATGCTCCGTCCGCTCCGCCACCTCATCACCCCAGAACATCTCCTCGTACAACTTCTCACCCGGCCGGCTGCCGATGAACTTGATCTCGATGTCCGTCCCCACTTCGAGTCCGGACAGACGGATGAGATCCGCCGCGAGGTCAACCACATGCACCGGTTCACCCATGTCGAGCATGAACAGATCGCCGTTCCTGCCCATCGCTCCCGCCTGAAGCATGAGTTGCACAGCTTCGGAAATCGTCATGAAGTACCGACGCATTTCCGGATGCGTAATCGTGATTGGGCCACCCGCCTTGATCTGCGCCACGAACGTCGGGACCACACTGCCGCGGCTGCCAAGCACGTTCCCGAATCGCACCGACACATACGACCCACTCGCACCAATCGACGCATGCTTCACGACATGTTCGGCAACGCGCTTCGTGGCGCCCATCACGTTGGTCGGACGAACAGCCTTGTCCGTTGAGACCAGCACGAAATGCTCGACATCGTAGCGCACCGACGCTTCGACCACGTTTTTCGTGCCCAGCACATTGTTCGTCACCGCCTCGGCGGGCTGTTCCTCCATGAGGGGAACATGCTTGTGTGCCGCCGCATGAAACACCGAACGCGGGCGATATCGCTCGAAGACTTGCTGTACCCTCTGCCGGTCGCGGACGTCAGCAATTACCGGCACGAACTTCATCTTCGGATACTTCGCCCGAAGCTCGTTGTGGATATCGAAGATGGAATTCTCCCCGCGACCCAGCAGAATGATGCGCTCGGGATTGAGCTGCGCGAGCTGACGACAAAGCTCGCTGCCGATTGAACCACCCGCGCCTGTCACCAGTACGGTTCCGCCGGCGGCAAGCATCGACACCTTGGCCAGGTCCGTCTCGATCGGTTCGCGACGCAGCAGGTCCTCGATCTCGATGGTGCGCAGTTCCGCAATGCTGACCTTTCCGGACAGAATCTCCATCAGGCCGGGAATCATTCGCGCCTTGACGCCGGCGTTCAACGCGAGGCCGACAATCTTTCGAACCAGCGTTCCGCTCGCACCGGGAATCGCGATGATGATCTCGTCGATCCGCTGCGACTCGACGATCTGCGGGATCTTTTCGAGACTCCCAAGCACGGGAACATTCTCGAGACGCAGCCCGTGGATGTCGCGATCATCATCGACGAATCCGACTGGCGACATCTCGAGCGTTGGATGCATCGCGAGCTCGCGCGCCACCATGTGACCCGCGGATCCCGCGCCGACCACGAGCACGCGCTTGTCCGAGGACGACCGCGGACGACGCCGGTTCGTGAGCTCCCGCATACGTATGAACACACGCGGAACCGCGATGATCGCGACACTCAATAGCGCGTACGAGAACAGGACGCCGAGCGGAACGGTTGGCGACGGGCCAGAAATCTGCGGCACCACGAAGCGGCCAACCAGCACGTTGAGCACCGCCGCCCAGAGCCCCGATGTGAAGATGAGCTTGAGCTCCGACGCGCTCGCGAATCGCCAGAAGCGGCTGTACAGGCCGAACGAAAAATAGACCGCCAGCTGCACGAGCAACCCACAGATCGCGAACTCGTGCGTCGTCTGCAGATATCCATTTGGCCAGTGCAACCTTTCGAATCGCAGCGCCATGAGCAGATACGGCGCGGCGCCGAGGAGCACGATGTCCAGAGCCAGCAGATACCTGTTACGAAGGTTGTTCATTCTGGTATTGCGGAGTACGCGTCAAACCGCGCCGGTTCGGCGAGCGGTCGACCTCGGTACGTGAGCGCTGCATCGCGCATTGCAACTCGTCAGGAAAGAGTTCCGTCTACAGTTCCCACCTCGTAGGCAATCACCGAACGCAGAATGTCATCAAGCACCACCGTCGGCGCAAATCCGACCAGATCGCGCACACGGGATATGTCGGGGACGCGCCGCGGCATGTCCTCGAACCCCTCCTCGTATGCCTCGTCGTAGGGCAGGTACGTAATCTCCGAATTCGACTTCGTGAGCTCGCGAATACGCTCGGCAAGCTGGCGAATCGAGATCTCCTGATCGGATCCGATATTGAAGACCTTGCCGATGGATGCTGGCTCGTCCATGAGTTTCATCAAGGCGCCGACGACGTCGCCCACATAGCCGAAGCATCGCGTCTGCGAACCGTCGCCGAATACGGTGATGGGACGTCCAGCGAGGGCCTGCTTCACGAAGCTCGGGATGACCATTCCATACTGGCCTGTCTGGCGCGGACCGACGGTATTGAACAGCCGCACGATCGTGACGGGAAGCTTCTTTTCCCGATGATACGCCAACGCGAGAAACTCATCCATCGCCTTGGAGCAGGCGTAGCTCCACCGGTGCTTGATTGTCGCTCCCATCACGAGCGGGCCGTCTTCGCGAAACGGCAGCTGTTCGCTCAGTCCGTAGACTTCGGACGTAGACGCGATGAGCACGTGCTTCTTTTTCTTGTTGGCCTGCGACAGAACGACCTCGGTTCCACGAACGTTCGTCTCGATCGTGTGGACCGGACTCTCCATGATCAGCTTGACGCCGACGGCCGCCGCGAGGTGGAACACCACGTCGCAGGGGTCCATGACTTCACTGAGCACGGGCTGGTTGAGCACCGAGTCGATGGTGTAGTGAAAGCGAGGATGCGCTTTCAGGTGCTGGATGTTGCGGAAGCTCCCAGTCGACAGGTCGTCGATGATGTGGACTTCATCGCCGCGTGCAATGCACGCATCCGCCAGATGGGAGCCGATAAATCCCGCCCCGCCCGTAATTAGAACTCTCACCGTGAGGACTCTCCAATCGGGCAGGCCGCGACACACCGCGCCGGCCACACAGACGGGTTGTCAGGACAGTGCACGACGATCATGTGATTACACGCGGAAGATTTTCTCTCGCCTGTGCGGATGGACGCACGACAACCCGAACGGCGAGCGAACCGATGCGCCCGGTACTTCTGCAGGAAGACGTCGAAAGATAGTCTCCCGCCATTGAGGCGATAAGGGTGCTCCAGGGTGCAAGTGCAGATCCTTCGACTCGCTGCGCTCGCTCAGGATGACAAGGCCGGGTGCAGATCCTTCGACTCGCTGCGCTCGCTCAGGATGACAAAACCCCCAGTCAGACCAATTCCAGCTCCACCGCCGCCTGTGCCAACTCAGGCGTCACATAGCAATGCAGACCGCACCCAACGAGTCCAGCTGCCGCAAAAATGCGACGGTAACGCGACTTGGTGCGCGGATGCCAGCCCGCGAGATCACCCTCCATTTCGTCACCTGTGGTATACGACTCCAGGAAAGTGACACCGTTAAGCAGCCTGGCGATGTGACGAACACCACGCTCGAGGGCGGCATCCGGGACGTATTGAATGACGTCGGCACACACGATGAGGTCGTAGTTGCGCCCGAGTGAAAGCTTCGGCAAATCCTCGAACGCGCCAAGACAGATGTTGCGACGCTTGCCGTGCTTGCGCACGACGTATGCGCTGGGGTCCACACCCTGATATCGTATGCCGGGCCGCAGCCGGCGCAACTCGGAGCGCCACGCGCCCTCCCCAGCACCTATGTCCAGGACGGATCGCACCCGCCGCCGCAGGAAGTATTCGGCGACGCCCAGCACCATGCGTACCTTGCGACGCACCGCATCCGGTGTATGAACACGGGTACGTGGATCGCGGTACCACTTGGCGAAGTACGCTTCGTCGTAGATTTTATCATCGGCGTGAGCCGGCAACCTGGGAGAAACCATGCTGAGAAATCGCGACGTACGGGGAATCCTGCCTGCCTCGAGACGCTGGACGCGCCTGGCGACATTGTCCATGCTCTGCGGCGCGCTCGCACTCAGCGCGGCCTGTAGTGGAAATACCAAGGAAGACGAAGCAGCGGAACCGGTGCCACCGACTTATGTCAAAGTCGAGAACCGGGCGTACCTCGACATGACGATCTACGTCTACCGCAGCTCCCAGCGAATCCGGCTCGGCGTCGCCAACGGGAACAACACCACGAAGATGCTCATTCCGCCAAACCTGATGTTCGGGAGCACGCCACTTCGCTTCCAGGCGGACCCCATCGGTGCCAACCGGCAACCGATCTCACAGGAGATCAGCGTGTCGCCTGGGGACGAAGTGCAGCTCATTATTCCGCCGGGCTGATCGCGGATCCTTGAGCGTGTTACGCGTTCTGGCGCTGCTCGGCGCGGCTGCATTGCTCGTCGTTGGCGGTTGGCTGGTCTACATAGCCGTCATCGCCGCGCGCCGGAGTGAGGGCGTCTTTTTGCCAGCCGGATACGCGGGTGCGCTGTGCCTGGTGGGGGCGGCGCTGCTGATGAGGGTCGCAGCTAGAAGCTAAGGTGAACGGTGAACGGTGAACGGTGAACCGTAAACGGCTCCAGCTCGAGCTCGAGGTTACCGTTCACCGTTCACCGTTCACCGTTCACCGTTCACCGTTCACTCCCGCTGACAGGTCCACCATGAAGCCCTCGTTCAAATAGGGGACAACCACGTCCAGCCGATCGGCGGTTTCCAGCCGACGCAGCACAATCCGCATGCGGTCCGCCTGCTCGACGATCGATTCCATGGACGCTTTGTGCGCGGGATCGAGTATCTCCTCGCTCATCAACTCCGCGTTCAGCATCACGCTCGCGAGTGCATTGTTCAACTCATGACGCAACCCGAGCGCGAGCTCCTGCATCGCCTCTGCGCGCCGTTCGCGGACGTGCACGCGCTCTCCGCCGAGTGCGACCAGCGAGACACCGGCCAACATCGCCGTGAGCGCCAGAAGGGCGCCGAGTGACCAGTTTTGCGCGCGACGAACGATGCTTGGAATCAGTGATGGCTCACCGGCCGGAAGGAGCGCGGTCTCGACGACCAATCCTCCGGTAATTGTGCTCAGGACAATTCGCTCGCGATATGGTGACGTCGCCGCTGCGGCCGCGCCCTTCGACTGCCACAGCACATGGCCGGCGCGATCGGCGATTCGCATGCCGAGGAACTGGTCGTTCTTGATCTCGTTGGTGAGGACGCTGGTGGTGTCGTAATTCCAGCGCGAGCCGGAATACGATGTTGGAAGCAGTGGTGTCTCGCGAAAGACGCGTGATGCAATGGCCGAAATGCCGTTGGCGCGATCGTAGGTGAATCCGAACACCGCGCTGATCCTGCCGCTCTTGTCGATGAGTCGCGTGTACGCGACGCTTCGGGGTGTGCCCTCGTAGTCGAGGGCGAGGATTTCCGGGTCGGTCACCGATGGCTTTGTCGCGAGCACGATTCGAAGCGTGTCGACGACCTGCACCGCGAGCGGACCGTGCATGGATCCCGTGCTCTCGAGCTGCCCGGTGCGCATATCGAGGCGAAAGTAGCCGAGTGAGGGGTCGGGTTCTCCCTTGAACGCGGCGAAGTAGGCGTCGCCACGCTGAACGATGTCGTTGAGCGTGGGCGGGGTCACATCGCGTAGTGCACTTCCGCTCACGGGCGAGAGGATGACGGCCCGTTGTTCCGAGAAGCGGCGCAGCACTTCGGCGCCGACCATGCGGCCGGCGTATCCCGTGTAGTCGCGCAGTGTTTGGGCGGCGGAGCGATCGAGGGCTTCTTCGGCGCGTCGCGCCTGGAGGGTGACGACGACGAGCACCCCCGCCGTTGCGACGATTGCGCACGCCACGAGCGCCAGGCGCGACGTGGAGCGGGCTTGCGGCGACAGCGACCAGCGGCCGCTGCCTGGGAGAAATGGCGTCTTGATCGGAACCATCGTTAGGCTGGTCGCGCATCATCGCGCGTCGGTAAACATATGGCTGCGCTCGCCGGTTTGCCAGCGTAGCGGCATCTTCCAGACAGCTGCTTCAAACCATGGTCAGCACGTGGCTGTCGAAGTTGCGGACCCAAGTTTTGCTCCCTCCCCATTGGCCGCCATGCACATACCCCTGCGTTCCTCCGCTCTTGTCGCTGCAATTGTGATGCTGCCTGCCCTTTCGCATGCGCAGACACTCGTTGGGCGGAACGACTCCATCTACACGTGGCGCGGCGCGCTTCCGTCCGGCGCCCTTCTCCAGATCAAGAATTTCAACGGTCCCATCGACGTGCGGTCCGCCACGGGTAGCACAGCCGAGGTACGCGCCGAGAAGCGGACGTCGCGCGGCGGAGGGTCAATCGAGGACGTGGCGTTCGATATCGAGAAAGGTAGCAATGGCGACGTCACCATCTGCGCAACCCTTCGCAACAACAATCCGTGTGAGGACCGGCGCTATCGCAACGACGACGACGACCGGGATAATTGGCGTCGCAACGTGACCGTGACCATGACGGTGTTGCTCCCGAAGGGCGCGCAACTCAAGCTCTCGACTGGCAATGGTGCGGTGTCGATCGAAGGAGTGGGCAACGACGTCCAGGCGTCGACGGGCAATGGCCGCGTGCGCGTGGAGGGAACCGAAGGCTCGGTGCGTGTGAGCACGGGGAATGGCGACGTCGACGTGCACAACGCCAAGTCGTCCGTGCGTGTGTCGACGGGGAATGGCCGGGTGAACATCACGACGGCTGACGGGCCGGTGGAGGCGCGCACGGGGAATGGCGACATCGACGTGAGCATGACGCAGCTGAAGTCGCGCGACGACATGACGTTCAGCACCGGGAGTGGCAGTGTGCGTGTGACGTTGCCCGAGGGCTACAACGGCGAGCTCGATGCGTCCACGGGGAATGGAGAGCTCCGTTCCGACTTCGACTTGAAGATTCAGGGTCGAATGAATCCTCGGCACGTCCGTGCGACGATCGGCGAGGGTGGGCCGAAGTTGCGGCTCTCGACGGGGAACGGAAGGCTCGAAGTCTTGAAACGGTGAACGGTGAACGGTGAACGGTGAACGGTGAACGGTGAACCGCTCGAGGTTACCGTTCACCGTTCACCGTTCACCGTTCACTTTTGTTATGCCGCTAGTCGTCCGTCTGGCACCCAAATGGGGCGGCTCTTGATCTCGCCGACGCAGTGATAGCGGGCCGGTGGGAATCCGTGGACTCCGATCTCGAGCGAGTCGCCGGCTTGCACCGGGATCTTGGTCCCGAGCAGGTGGACGGCTTCGTCGAATGAATCGCTTTCCACGACCCCGGCCTGGCGCACGGACTCCGGGCCGGAGCTTATCGCAAACTGATATTTTGACATGCGCGCTCCGAGTTGGGTACGGGAGTAATACACCTGACGGCGAAAAAGTGCGCGCGCAGCGCAGAAGGACGCAGAGGAAAACAAAGTACAGATCCTTCGACTCGCTACGCTCGCTCAGGATGACAGCCGTTGTTCTCCGCGTACCTCTGCTCCCCTGCGTCCCTCTGCGGTAAAGAGTGGCGGCCTGCGAGAATCCTACGGATTGATCCAGTACGAGAACTTGATCAGGAACGTGTTGTTCGGATGGTCGCGCAATGACGATCCATAGTCCCGGCCAAAGCTGTAGTTCGGATTGTAGTTCAAGTCGCCCGGGGCGAGGTTGTTGCTCCGCCCCTGTTGCCACACCGCGAACAGCGTGCTGCCCGGACGGTACTCGTAGCGCAGCACTGCGTTGGAGTTGAACTGGCGGTAGTTGAATCCGTCGAACGCGCCGCTCTGGTTGCCGTAACTCTTGAAGCGGGCCGCGTATGAATCGGCGCGCGCGTTCGCGATCTCCTTCTGGTTGGCATACGTCCCGTTGGAGACGAATGGTTCCGCATAAAACTGGAATGACAGGTTCGGCGTCGCCGTGAAGTTGAGCCGGGTGTTGAGACTCATCGTCGTCTGGTCCAGGCGTGCGAACGTGTAGTGCGTCGTGTCGCTGCCCGTCGCACCGTACGCGCCGTAAAACTGCCAGTCGTCGCCATTGCGGCTGTAGCTCATGCCGAGTGACGTGGAGAAGCGGCTGGACATGCGGAAGTCGATTCCGGGGCTGACGTTGCCGCTGAACGAACGGCCTTCGTCACCCTTGGCGCCATTCACCCACACGTTGTAGACCAGCGTGCGCCGGTCATCACTCTGGATGCCTGCCCACATGCTCTGGCTTGGCGAGCGACGAATGGCAGGTCCACCGCGCGCGCCGCGATCGTCATACGACGGCGTGTAGCCGTTGAGGTTGAAGCCGATGTGGGTCCACCAATAGTTCTTCCACTGGATGTGGTTATTGTGGTTCCAGCCGTTGCCCAGCATCAAGCCTTCGGTGGTCCACTCGCCGTAGCCGTTGAAGTTGAAGGCCGCGCGCTGATACAGCTTGGTGGGCGTATTGAACTGCAGCGCAAACCAGTTGCGGAAGAGCTGGTCGTCGGCACGCTGTTGATAGCCGAGATCATTCGACTCGAAGCCGGGCGAAAAGCGCTGGTAGACCGTCTGAAAGCGCGTGATGTCCCCACCGAACTTGCTGAACGAAATGCGCTCGGCGTCGCCCTGGAGGGAGGTCCGCCGCGGATCGTACGACACGTTGTCGTCCAGACGCTGATACGAATGCACGCTGTTGGTTTGCAGCGCGTCGATCGATGTGGCCGAGCCGCTGACTTCGCTCATGGCGGCGAAGGTCCGTACTTCGTAGTTCTTGTTCCAGAATCGCCGACGGAGGTCCACGCCGCCCACGTACGCCGCATCGCGCAGATAGGGCGATGAGCTCGGGTCGAGGGAGCGATTCACGGCGGTGAGCATGAGGCCCATGTCGCCCTGGCCATCGGTGTTGTCCCGCTGCAGGCGCAGGACGCTGTAGTTCGTACGCGGCTCGATCGCTGCGAGGCTGCCGTTTACGTTCGCCACGCCGTCGACGCGTTGCGTCACCGCGTCGAGCAGGCCGATGCTGATCCCATTCGCGAGACGGCCGGTGACTTTCGACGCCGCGGCAATGGGTGTCGCCGTTGGCGAGGTCGCGTCTCCATAGTTGTCCGCGAGCTGCGGG
>JBDTMO010000044.1:0-15102 GCA_039934235.1 bacterium
GATGTAATCCGGCTTGAGCCGGTACTTTTCGCGGATCAACGCCCAGAACGGTTCATCTTCAGCTAACGCGCTCGGTGAGAGGTCCGCGTACTGGGCCCACAGTCGATCGCCAAGCAGCAAGCCGAGCGACGCGCCGCCCATGGTGCGGATGAATTCGCGCTTGTTCATTGTTGATGAGTCGGCATGACGGAAACGTGCGGAACAAAAGTGTGCGACGCCAGAGTCCAACACGTGACACATTTATTCCGACGCCGAGTCACCCAGCAGTATGATTGCGCTCGACGAAAGCAGTAATCACCGGATCACGTCACTGCGACCAATGCCATGACACGATACTCGCTCATCTGGACTCGTCCCTTCGCGACCCGATCGTTGTTGCTCGCCTGCCTCGGGATTCCCGCCCTCGCGACGCCAGCGGCGCAGTCGCTCTACATGCCGCGCGCAGTGACGCAGGCCTATAAGCGTGGAACCCGATCGCCGGACGGACGTCCCGCGGCGAAGTACTGGCAGAATCGTGCCCGGTACTCGATCACCGTGAACGCGTTGCCGCCAGATCGGGCGATCAAGGGCACCGAGCAGATCACTTATTTCAACAACAGTCCCGACACGCTGCAGAGCCTGGTGATCAAACTGTTCCTGAACATTCACAAACCGGGTGCGCCGCGCACCAACGGTGCGAACGACGCGTATCTCACGTCGGGCGTGCACATCGACGCGTTCTCGCAGAATGGTCGGTCGACCCCATGGAAAGACAATCAGGAAACATTCACGTGGCAGCGTGTGCCGCTCGCGGCTCAGCTCATGCCGCACGATTCGGTACGGTTGTCCTTCGCGTGGCACTACGACATCTCTCGCGAAAGTGGACGCGAAGGCATGATCGACTCGACTACGTATTTCCTCGCGTACTTCTACCCGCGCGTCGCCGTGTACGACGACTACAACGGTTGGGACACGATGGATTTTACGGATCAGCAGGAGTTCTACAGCGACTTCAACGATTACGATGTGACGGTGAACGTTCCGGCCAACTATGTCGTCTGGGGCACCGGCACACTCGTGAATCCGAGCGAGGTGTTGTCACCCGTGCATCTCCAGCGCTTTCAGGCGTCGCTCACGTCGGACGAAACCATTCGCGTCGCCACGAAGGAGGATCTCTCGGCCAGGCGCGTAACGGCCCAACTGCCTGTGAATGCCTGGCACTTCAAGGCCGACAACGTGCCCGACATGGCCTTCAATGTGAGCGATCACTACGACTGGGATGCGGCAAGCGTTGTCGTCGACGACGCGTCACACCGGCGCGCGAGTGTCCAGGCCGCGTACAACGATTCGTCAGCCGACTACCATCGCATGGTGCAGTACGGCCGCCACGCGCTCGACTGGCTTTCGCACAACTGGCCGGGCGTTCCCTATCCCTACGAAAAGACAACCGTCGTGCAAGGATTCGCCGGGATGGAGTACCCGATGATGGCGAACGATGAGTCCTACGCCGATACGACGTTCTCGCGCTTCGTCGCCGAACACGAAATCGCGCACACGTACTTTCCCTTCTACATGGGAATCAACGAGACGCGCTACGGCTTCATGGATGAAGGATGGGCCACAACCTTTGAGTATCTCATCGGACGAGTGGACCTTGGGCAAGCGCGCGCCGACACGGCGTTCAAGCAGTTTCGCGTGAATGGGTGGATTCACGATCCGTCGCCCATCGAAGACCTGCCCATCATCACGCCGGGCGACATGCTGAAGTCATCGGCATACGGCAACAACGCGTACGGCAAGCCGGCGCTTGGCTATCTCGCCATGAAGGACTTCCTTGGCGATGCCACCTTCAAGAAATGCTTGCATGCGTTCATGGACCGCTGGCACGGCAAGCATCCCATTCCGTGGGACTTCTTCAACACGTTCAACGATGTGTCGGGTCAGAACCTGGATTGGTTCTGGCAACGCTGGTACTTCGAGAACAGCTACATCGACCTCGGCGTCGCCAATGTGGCACGCACGAGTAGTGGTTACTCCGTCGTCATCGACAACGCTGGTGGCATGCCCGCTCCGGTTGACGTCCGTCTCCACTTCGCGGACGGCAGCAGCGATACCATTCACGAAACGCCGGCGATATGGAAGGCGAATCAGAAGCGCGCAACAGTCGCGCTCTCGACGAAGAAGACGCTCGCGTCGCTGGAACTGGACGGAGGCATCTGGGTCGATGCGGATACCACGAACAACCACTGGACGCGGAAATAGAGCGTCGAGAGATGCGGGAATTGGAACTCCGTCGCGCTGAACGCAGCGAAGAACCGGTGAACGCAACCGGTGGACGCTACGCTGTCGCGATATGTCATCCCGCATGAGCGGAGCGAATGTCGGGATCTGCTCATCATCCAATCGCGGCCTGCATCGCGAGAACGTCCGGCAGATCCCGGCACTCGCTCGCTGCGCTCGCTCCTGCGGGATGACAGAGTATTGCGTCGACGGGTTGAAACCGCCGCGCACGTTCACGCCAACTCCCGCCCTCGCGTTTCCGGAATCCATCTCCACGCCAGCGCCCCGAGCAGGTAGGCGGCACCCGTGATCGTGAATGCGACGCTGAACCCATGCGTCGTCGCAAGCTTGCCGACGGTAAACGGAGCGGCGGCGCTCGCGATGCGGCCAATGTTGTACGTGAATCCTTGTGCCGTCGCGCGAATGCCCGTGGGGTAGATCTCCGCCGTTACCGCGCCAAACCCGCTGAAGAACCCCGTGCCAAAGAACGCGACGAACGGCCCAAGGAGGAGCAGCACCAGCGGAATCTTCATCGTGCCGTAAAGCGGAAGCAGGATGCTCGCAATAAGCAGGTACGCGACGTAAACGCGCTTGCGTCCGATGGCATCAGTGATGTACCCGAACGACACGTAGCCGAACCACATGCCAACCTGCATGGCGACGATGAACCACGACATCGTGGTCGTACTCAGGCCGATGCCGCCCTGCGCGGTTGGCAAGGAGAGATACGCCGGCACCCAGCCGTTGAGCCCCCACCAGCCGAAGAGCGCACACGCATTCATGAACGTGACGATCGCCGTGGTACCCAACATCCTGCCGCGAAACATGTCGGCAACGCGACTCGCTGCCGCGGACGCCACGTCGCCGGCGAGCCGTCGCCGTTGCTGCTCGCGCCACACCTCTGGCTCCTCGACATTGCGCCGTACCCACAGCGTAAAGAACGCCGGCAGAACCCCAATGAAGAACACCGCGCGCCAACCGTAACGCGGAAGCACGAAGCCGACGACAAGCGCGGCCGAGGCAAAGCCGATTGCCCAGGAGCTCTGCATGAATCCGAGTGCGCGGCCACGGTGCTTCGACGGCCATGTTTCGGAAACGAGCGCCGCGCCGCTCGCCCACTCCCCGCCCATACCAAGACCGAGCAGCGCGCGAAAAACCGCGAACTGCCACAGGTTCTGCGACAAACCGCATGCGGCTGTGAAGATGGAATAGATGAGGACACTCGCCATCAGTGCGCGCGTGCGCCCGAAGCGGTCCGCGATGTGCCCGAACACGAGACCGCCCACCGCACCGCCGAGCAAGGTCACGGAGCCAAGTGCGCCAGCCTGCGTCTTTGTAAGGCCGAGGTCGGCAATGACGGACGCAAGCGTGAGCGAAAAGAGCATCACGTCGAACGCATCGAGCGCCCATCCCAGCGCGGCAGCGATGAGCGCGCGTCGCGCGGGGGGCTGGGCAACGCGCCACCAGCCGAACAGCCCAGCGTCGAGCGGTTGCTCGGTCAAGCGAATCGCTTCTTCGAACGCTCCTTTGCCTTTCTCAGCTCCTCCTCGCGATCGCGTGGAGCGGCATTCGTTTCGAGCGACGCAATGAGGGTTCGCGCCGCGAGCGTCACGTCGTCCACCGCGCGATTGAACGCCGCCTCGTTGACGCGAGACGGCCGAGTGGTGCCACTCAACTTGCGGACGAACTGCAGCGCCGACGCGTGGATCTCATCCTCCGTCGCTGGCGGCTCGAAATTGGCGAGCGTTTTGATGTTGCGGCACATACGCGACTCCAGAGCAGCGTGTCTCGTGAATTGATCGAAGAAAGACGGACTGAGCCGCGCACGCGTGCATTGCGGCCTCACTGGAAAATATCGCGAAGCCATACACGCCGAGGAAGCAACGAAGCGGCTGGTGCTGGTGTCTAATAACGGAAGGTGTACATGAGAAATCCCTCGGGCTCCTCAGCGTACGCCGCGCTCGAATAGAGACGGCGTGCGTACGAGTTGGTCTCTTCGGTTCCAACCCAGGCTTCGGTGCAGCCGAGTGTGCGTCCATGGGCAAGCATGAGTGCTAGCAGCTGGCGGCCGATTCCCTGGCTTTGATGGGTTGGGGCCACTGCCACCTCGTTGATGAATAGCTGCGGTGCCTTGTCAGGGTGTATGTAGTGAACGGCCGACGTCATGCCGACGACGCAGTCCGCATGAATCGCGACAGCCAGGTGGTGTCGCGAGTCGTTCAGGAACTCACGGGTCCACTGCGGGTTGACCGGGTTGTCGAACACGCCATCGGCGACATGCTGCAGCACCGACTCGTCGTCCGGACCAAGTAGTCGAATCTCGAGAGACATTCGTGCGTATTGGGAGGTTTGAGTGCGGTCCGCACGGACAGGCTGGTGAACGCTGCACCCCGGCTTACCACTTCGCCACTCCTCATGGTAGTATTTGTCGTTGAATTCGAACCTCAAGGGGCTCGGCGCCAGCCGCCCCGCCCCAGGACAGCCACTCCGAATGACACTCCATAGCCCCCGTGGCCTGGCCGCGACGCTCATCGCGGCAGTCGCCATGGCCTTTCCCCTCGTCACGCCTTCTGCATCCGCGCAGGGCGTGACGGTCACGCCTGCCAGTTCATCGGCCGCAGCGAAGAGTCAGGCGGCCGCCATCGCCAAGGCGCGCGCGGACAGCGCTCGCTATCCCTACACCGTGGCGGACCTGAATTTCATGTCCGGCATGATTCACCACCATGCGCAAGCCATCGTCATGGCGAAATGGGCGCCGACACATGGCGCCAGCCCCGCGGTGCGCACGTTGTGTGATCGCATCATCAATGCGCAGCAGGACGAAATCGCCGCAATGCAGCGCTGGCTCCGTGATCGCAACCAGACGGTCCCCGAAGCAACCGCCGGCCCGATGAAGATGAACATGAACGGCATGGAGCACGACATGCTCATGCCCGGCATGCTCAGCGAAGCGCAGATGAAGGACCTGGACGCCGCAAAGGGGCCGGCGTTCGACCGGCTCTTCCTCACCGGCATGATTCAGCACCACAAGGGCGCCGTGTCCATGGTGGCGGATCTCTTCAACAGCTACGGTGGCGCCCAGGACGAACTCACGTTCAAGTTCGCGTCCGATGTGCAGGTCGATCAAACCACCGAAATCGCGCGCATGCAGCGCATGCTGTTCATGCTCGAACTCGAAGGCCACTAAATGTTGAACACGTACAAGCAAGACGTCGCAACCCACCCCGTCCCATCAGAGGTATCGATCATGGCATCTGAGCAATATTCCCACCGTTCGGGGGCACGCCGATTCGCCGCCCGAGCGCTTTCGCTTTCGTTTGCACTCGGCGTAACGTCCCTCGCCGCGCAGGCCCAGGATCCGCGGGTCGGTCTCAAGGCTGGCCTCATGGATGCGCAAGAGGCTGCATGGAATCTGAAGGTAGTGTCCAAGACCCCACCCTCGGGCAAGTTCCTGGGAAGCACCAATTCGGATCTCGCGTTCACCGGCAACTACGTCATTCAGGGCAACTATAACGGCTACCAGATCTGGGATATCTCCAAGCCCAGCGCGCCAACCCTGCGTCTCTCCAACTATTGCCCGGCGTCTCAGAGCGACGTCTCGGTCTACAAGAACCTCCTGTTCGTGTCCGCCGAGGGGAATACCGGTCGTATCGACTGCGGCGATCAGGGCGTGAAGGAGACCGTGAGCCCGGACCGCATCAAGGGCGTTCGCATCTTCGACATCACGGATATCGAACATCCGAAGAACGTCGCGAATGTGCAGACCTGCCGCGGTTCGCACACGCATACCGTGCTGGTTGATCCGAAGGACAAGGAGAACGTCTACGTCTACGTCTCCGGTTCTTCCTCCGTACGGCCGGACGCGGAGCTCCACGGATGCTCCGATGCAACCCCCGACAAGGACGCGAACAGCGCGCACTTCCGCATCGAAGCCATCAAGGTTCCGCTCGCCCATCCGGAGCAGGCCGCGATCGTGACGTCGCCGCGTATTTTCGACAACCTCGCAGCGGTCAAGAGCCATGGCGATGCGCCGGACGACGCCAAGGCGACTGCAGCGGCCAAGGCAAAGGGCGCATTCGCGGTGACCTTGCAGGGACAAGAGATCATGCTGCCGGACAACTTCTCCAAGGTCCTGCTCGACAGCATCGTGAAGGCGCGTGGCGCCACCGGTGCGGCAACGGCCGCCGATAGTGCGGCACTGCGCGGAAGCGTGCAGGCCATCATCGACAAGCGTTTTGGAACAGGTGCCCGGGTGCCAACTGGTCCCGACCAGTGCCACGACATCACCGTCTATCCCGCAATAGGATATGCCGGCGGTGCATGCGGCGGCTACGGACTCCTGCTCGACATCAAGGACCCAGCGCACCCTGTTCGCATCGACGCAGCGGCCGACACGAACTTCTCGTACTGGCACTCCGCCACGTTCAACAACGACGGCACCAAAGTCCTGTTCTCGGATGAATGGGGCGGTGGTGGCGCGCCGAAGTGCCGCGCATCGGATCCGAAGGAGTGGGGCGCCGATGCGATCTTCACCATCGAAAACGGCAAGATGCACTTCAAGGGATATTACAAGATGCCCGCAGCGCAGACCGCGTTGGAAAATTGCGTCGCGCACAACGGCTCACTCATCCCGATCCCGGGCCGCGACGTGATGGTGCAGGCGTGGTATCAGGGGGGCATCTCGGTATTCGACTGGACCGACCCCGCCAACGCAAAGGAGATCGCGTTCTACGATCGTGGACCAATCGACTCGACGCGCTTTACGATGGGCGGCTCGTGGTCGGTCTACTGGTACAACGGAAACATGGTGAGCTCCGAGATCGCACGTGGTCTCGACATCTTCGAGCTCGCGCCGAGTCAGTTCCTCTCGCAGAATGAAATCGACGCGGCGAAGACGGTGCACTACGATTACCTGAACACACAGGGCCAGCCGCAGATGGTGTGGCCGGCCAGCTTCTCGCTGTCGCGCGCGTACGTGGATCAGCTGGAACGGTCAAATGGGCTGTCCGCCGCGCGTATTGCCACCATCCGCGCCGCACTCGCGAACGCGGAAAAGGAAGCAGCACCCAAGCGCAAGGTCGAGCTCAACACTTTGGCAAAGGCAATCGACGGCGACGCGAAGGGCGCAGACGCAGCCAAGGTGAAATTGCTTTCCAAGTCCGTTCGGGACCTCGCGGGCAAGTAACCCGCTGTTGTCATCCTGAGCGAGCGCAGCGAGTCGAAGGATCTGCACCTGCTGTTGTCGGCAGTCGTAGCACCTCAACCGCCAGCGTGGCACTTGCCACGCTGGCGTTTGTGCTACGCACCTGCACCACTGCAAACCCGGGACGCAACGACCGATTATCATTGATCGATGCCAAGTACCCTCCAGGAGCGCATCGCCAAGGCGCTCGCGAATATCAGGAATCCGCGCACCGGCGCTGACGTCTATTCGACCCAGCAGGTCCGCGACATCGGCGCTACGGTGGACGGCCGCGTGCACCTTACGCTCCTGCTCACCAAGGACGACGATCCCACACTCGCGAAGACCGTTCGCGAGGTTGTTTCTGCCGTTGAAGGGGTAGCAGACGTTCAACTCAAGGTGACACCGGTGAAGATCCCTGATGCCCCTGCGCCGCCGGCCAGAAGCCGCGCCCTGCCGGTAATGGATCAGGCGCCGGCCGCCCCTGCTCGACCCTCCGCACCAAAGCCGAAGCACTACCCAAAACTCGGCAAGATCATCGCCGTTTCGTCTGGCAAGGGTGGCGTCGGCAAGTCGACCGTCGCCGTGAATCTCGCGGTGTCGCTGGCCGCGACCGGCGCGCGCGTCGGCCTCATGGATGCCGATATCTACGGACCCAACATTCCGAGAATGATGGGCGTCTCCGGCCAGCCGCCGGTGATCAACGAGAAGATCATTCCGCTCGAAGCACACGGCGTCAAGCTCATCTCGCTCGGCATGATGATCGAACCCGATCAGCCAGCGATCTGGCGCGGTCCGATCGTCATGAAGATCATCACGCAATTTCTCGCCGACGTCGCGTGGGGTGAACTCGACTACTTCTTCGTGGACATGCCGCCCGGCACCGGTGACGCACAGCTTTCACTCGTGCAGGCCACACAGGTGGACGGCGCAATCATCGTGACGACGCCGCAGGAAGTCAGCGTCGGCGACGCCCTCCGCGGCGTGAAGATGTTCCAGCGCGTTGGAGTGCCGGTGCTTGGCATCGTCGAGAACATGAGCTGGTTCGAGTGTCCGCACTGCGGCAAGCCGTCGGCACTATTCGGTTCCGGTGGTGGAGAAAAGCTCGCCAAGGCGGTCGACCTGCCACTACTCGGACAGGTACCGCTCTATCCCAGAGTCATGGAAGGCGGCGATAGCGGTTTGCCGATCGTGACGTCGGACGCCGGATCGTCTGCGGCCAAGGCGCTGGTAAAGATCGCGATCGCAGTGGCCGAAGCCGCAAAGGCACTGACGCCAGCCTGAGTCGTCCAATGCAAGACGCCAAGCTCCTCGGCAGCTCGCTTCCGCTCGAGCCGCATGAGGGCTTGGCGCCTGTTGCAATCTCGAGCGATCGGGAGTCGGCACACCTTGTTGCCGATCCGCTGCCGCGAACGATAGCGCGCATTGCACTCCCAGCCGTCGCGTCATCGCTCTTGATGACGCTGTTCTTTTCCGTCGACACGTTCTGGATTGGAACCCGCGTCGGATCCACCGGCCTCGCTGCCGCGTCAACAGCGGTTTTCTGGATCTGGCTCATTGTCTCAGTTGCCGAGATGGTGAACGTTGGGCTCACGGCGGTGGCGTCGCGTCGCTACGGAGAAGGACGCTCGGCCGAAGCAGCGCGAATTGCCGGTGACGCACTGATGCTCTCGCTCGTGCTCGGCGTTGTTTGCGCAGCCGTGGGGACGCCGTTGTTGCCGCATCTCTTCAGCGTCATGCAGACGCCGCCCGAAGTCGCTGCACTCGGCGTGAAGTATCTGGGGACATATCTCCTCGGCGCGCCGCTCATCTTCGGTTTCTTCGCTATCGACGCCGCGTTCCGCGCGGCTGGGGACACACGCACTCCATTTCTTCTCCTCAGTGCATCGGTGGGCGTCACCCTCGTGTTGGATCCCATACTCATCGTCGGATGGGGACCGATTCCCGCGCTCGGCGTCGCTGGAGCGGCGATCTCCACGATTGGAACGCGCGCCGTTGCCTTTGCGCTCGGGCTAACGATCGTGGGCCGACGAGGCGTGCTGAAGGTCGGCCGGCCCGATTGGCGTACGCTACGGCAGGTCGTTCGCATCGGGCTTCCGACCGCGGTGACGGGCGTCGTGTTCTCGCTCATCTACGTCCTGGTGACGCGAACGGCGACGCCGTTTGGCACGCCCGCGCTCGCAGCGCTCGGCATCGGTCATCGCGTCGAGAGTTGGTTGTTCATGATCGCGGTGGGATTTGGCGCGGCAACGGCGGCGATCGTCGGTCAAAACCTCGGTGCGGGCAGGCCCGATCGCGCTGCGCGCGCTGGTTGGCTCGCAGTCGCATTCTGCTCAGTCTTCGGTGTGGTAGCGTGCACCGTCGAGCTGCTCATCCCCCAACGGTTCGCGGCGATTTTCAGTCACGATCCCCTGGTGATCGCCGAAGCGGCAAAGTACCTGCGCATCGCGGCGATTTCGCAGCTTGGTATTTGCGCCGAGATTGTGCTGGAGGGAGCGCTGGGCGGGGCGGGGCACACAATGGCGCCGATGTTGACGTCGACGTCGATCACCGCGTTGCGCATTCCGCTCGCGGCGTGGGCGGCAGCGCGGTATGGTAGCTCCGGATTGTGGTGGACGATTTCATTGACGGCACTCGCGCGTGCCTTCGGCATGATGGTGATTTGGCGCGGAGGCCGTTGGAAACGAACGTCAATCGCCTGAGGGCAAAGCATGGCGCGGATCATCACGCTGCTCACCGATTTTGGCACCGCGGACGGCTACGTTGGTGAGATGAAGGGCGTGATTGCAGCTGGCGCCCCGGACTGCGCGCTCATCGACATCGCGCACGACGTTCCCGCTCACGACGTCGAATCAGGTCGCCTCGCCGTTGCGCGGTACTGGCATCGTTTCCCAGTTGGAACCGTGCATATCGCCGTAGTTGATCCGGGCGTTGGCGGTTCACGCGCCGCGCTCGCCGTCGAGAGCGAGGGACGAATGCTGGTTGGACCCGACAATGGCATTCTCTCTCCGGCGATGCTTCATCAAGGTGCGCGATGCGTGGCGCTCCCCGTGCTGCAATCGGCGGCACCGACATTTCACGGTCGCGACGTCTTTGCGCCCGCGGCCGTTCAGCTTGCGACGGGCGTGTCGCTCGACGCGCTCGGCGATCCCTTTACGTCTCCGGTCATTCGCCGTACACCGGAGGCGACGCGTGCGCCAGATGGAGCTGCAGTTGGCGTCGTGATCGCGATCGATCGCTTCGGCAACATCGTGACGAACCTCATGACGCGACGCGCGGGCACAATCGAAATCGGGAGCCACGCCATCGCGCTCCACCGCACGTATGCTGACGTCTCCGAGGGAGAGTTGGTGGCGCTGGTGGGGTCGAGCGGCCTGGTAGAAATTGCCGTGCGCGATGGGTCGGCGGCCACGATGCTCGGAGTATCGCGAGGCGAGCGGGTTTTGCTCCGCGTTCGGGATTCCTGACCGCGGGCCACCGCCAGCGGCAAGCTGGGCATTTAACGGTTCACAGTTCACCGTTCACCGTTCACCGTTCACCGTTCACCTTTGCGTTACTTCGACGGTTTGATCTTCTCCATGGAGGGCGTTCCCGGCCCCGAGTCCGAAACAATTCGACCGAGATAGATCGCGCCTTTGAGCGGATCGACTGCGCCGCTGCCGTGATGAAGCTCCGATGCGAATTCGCCGCCAGAAAGCACAGCGAACATCGTGTAATACATCCAGGAGAGCAGCAGGATAACGCCGCCTATCGCGCCGTACGTCTTGTTGTACGCCCCAAAGTGCTGTACGTAGGCGCGAAATATCATTGTCGCCATGATCCACGCGAACGTCGTCACGGTCGAGGCGATAAGCACATGCGGCCATCGTTGCCGCACGTTGGGGAGCAGCTTGAACAGCGTCACGCACAGCGCGATCACCAACAGCGTCGCGAGCACGATCTGCGCGACTGTCCAAACCGCAACGCCGAATGACCCAAGGTGCAGTGCCGCGGCTCCCCATCCGAGAATCCGTTCTCCGTCGAGAAACACGAAGCTCGCCGAAAACACGATGATGGCGGACAGCATCAGGCACACGAGGCGGAGCATCTGGCGCTTCCAGAACGGGCGAGTCTCGCTCACGTCGTAGGCCACATTGAGTGCATCCATCAGCGTTCCGAAGATGCTCGAACCGGACCATCCGGCGAGCAACACACCGATTGACAGGACCCCTGAACCGCCGCTGCTCTTGACGATTTCCCCGAGCGTGCGACGCAGCAATGAAAGCGCATCGGCCGGAATCGTCGTCGCGAGGCGCGCGAGCAGCGAATCGATGATTTCCTGACCGTTGCCGAGAAGGCCAAGCAACGGCGTCAGGAATAGGAGCAGCGGAAACAACGAGAAGAAAAAGTAGTAGGCCGTTTCCGCAGCGAGGGCAGGAACGCGGTCCTCTCCGATTTCCTTGACGGTCTTCTTGACGAGCGGGACGACGTTGAAGCCCTTGATGATCATGGGCCTCGGAGGGCAAAGCCTAGGCCAGTCTCGCCGAGGCGCTATCCTGCTGCTCGTACTCGGTCACCGCCGGCAACACCCGCAATGGATTGCGGTTGATGGATCGCCACAATGCACAACAGGCGAGCAGCATTATGCCGTCGAAGATCAACGCTGTGATCCACTGCTCACCAGAGGTCCATGGACGAGGCGACAGGGGAGCGAACAGTGTTTTGGTCGTTGGCGGATCGGAGAGCAGCAGGTCACGAACCCAATTCCCTGCCGCGTGCACGCCAACTGCCGCGGGAAGGCTTTGCCAACGGACAAATACCAATCCGAACAAAAGCGATCCAATCGTGGTGCCCATGAGCGCTGACTGCCACGACCAGCCCTGCGCGATGTGAAAGACTGCGAACAGCAGCGCTGTCACGACCTGTGCCCGCCAGTGTCCTATGCCCGCGATGAGGCGCTCGAAGCTGTAGCCGCGAAAGATGAGCTCCTCTACGGCGTTTCCTGACGTCATCCAGATCGCGGAGTACACCGCCGCAGTTGCATTGAACTTCGGATTATAGGCCCATGGGAATGGCAGGAATACTCGGATGCAGGCCGCGGTGATGACGATGAGCAGCACTCCCCCCGCATATCCTGCCAGCAAAGCGCGCAGAGGGCGCCACGACGGCCCTATGCCAAGGACCGCGAGCGTCCGACCCTCCTGCCGCAGGAAGAGGAACGACAGCGCCAGGATAATCGCCAGCCACACGCCGGCGTGCGCGACGGCGAACATGTGCGGAGCGAGGTAGATGGGCGCGCATATCAAGAGGAACAGGAGCGCACCGCGAATCGACTTCGCGCGCTCCATCGGTTGAGGCATCAGCGCCGTCCCACAGAGTTCGGAGGGAACTCGCTAACGCCTGTCAGCGCGCCGAATGCTGGATGTCGATTCCGCCGAAGAGCGTCTCCGCGCGAATCTTCAGCTTGTACTGCGCCGACTCATAGTTCGGCGAGTACCACGCGTCGTCACGCTTCACCAGGCCCGTGTGGTCGAACCCCGCAGCAACGCGCTGCACTTCCACGCGTACACCAACGTCTGCGGGCACATGCAATGTGAGCTTGCCGAGCACGAGTCGTGTGTTGACGGACAAGTCGTGCGTCCACGATCCGCTAAAGTCGAGATCCACACTGCCGATGCCGCCACGAACACGAATCTGATCGGCGTTCGCATTCGCGAGTTGACGCGCTGTAAAGTCGGCAGCGCCGACATTTACCTCGAGATCGCGCATGCGCAGCCGATTCGGGCGTGAAAAGAGCAGCATGGCGTCCGTTGCCCCGCAGTCCAGGCGAAGCGACTGCAGCGACATGTCGCCAAGGTCCAACGTCGACTGCGTGCCGCCGAACTCGAGGTCGAGATCGAGTGGTACGGTGCGAGGCAGTGTCAGGCGAAGCTCTCCCGACTCGCTGCTCGAGGCACTGCGAATTCCAGTGCTACGAGACTCGAGACCGAGCGCGGTGCTCCGCTGATCGGCATCGTGTCGGTGTAGCGGAACCGAACGCGCTTCGTCGTAGCGCAAGTGCATCGCATACAGCATCGGATCGCTCGTTCCACGGACGTCTACGCGGCCCGCGCCGTATTGCACGCGAATGCGCTGCGGCATCGTATCGCGCAGCTGGCGCGAGATATCGACATTACGCCAAAGTGGAGCGCCCTGTGCGAACGCCACGCTGGGTATCATGGCCGCCAGCGCGGAGAGGATCGCGACTTGCGTTGTCGTCCTGCCCACCTTGAATACGTATGACGGGAAAGACCTGATTTTCGCACGTCGAGTGTTGTCTTTCATCAGCGACTCTCTCCAGCGCTAACAGTTCGGCGCGCAGCGACAACCCCGGCGACGGGCGTAGGCGTCTGCCAGGCGGCAAGTTCCACCGGGCGTGCGGTACCAGCCACACGTCGGTGCGTTCCGGCACGCGAGAGAATTGCGGCGCCAAGCCCGAGGGTCATGGCTGCCCACGTGGCGGCCAATGCCGCCGCGCGTACGACCGTCGCGGCGAGCGGCGCCCACGCCAGCAGAGACCCAACAATCCACAACACGAAAAAGATCGCCACACCAGCGAACAGCCCACCGAGCGCTCGGCCGCGGGTCGACGCGTCACCACCGCGCCAAACTGCGCCACCAACCAGTCGTGCAACCGCCAGGAAGCCCAGCGTTACGAGCCCCGCAACCGCAATCGCGTACGCGACAATCGCGAACGGAATGAGCAGGATACCAAGGATCGTCAGCGCGAGCGCGACAATGAGAACCAACAGTCCGGGAAGCACGAACACCTGGCCGAGCACGCCGTACCAGAACGCCCGGGCAAAGCGGCCCTGGATGGTAACGACCACTTCGTCGAGGTTCGGGCCCGCGAAGAGCAGCACGCCGACGGCAATGATGAGCAGGATGCAGAAAGAGCCGCCAACATTCTTCACCGATTCTGCGGTTCGCTCCGCCGGAGTCAGCGACGTGGCAGCGACCGTTGCTGTGCCAAATATCGTCGGGAGTACCGACATCGCGCGCATTTCGCCGCCAACCTGTCCGCTGTCGGCATTGACCCGTCCGCCTACGGACAGTGCATCGCCGGTGACGATGCCTCCGCGATGCACCGTGACGTCGCCGGCGAGGCTGACAACGGACCCGTCGACACGACCGAACACGTCGACTGCGCCCCTGGCGATGACCGTTCCCTTGACCGTGGTTCCCGCCGCAATGTTGCGCGAGCCCGGCGACACACTGTCAGCCGGCGGGATGGATGCAACTTGTTCGCCCTTTTTCAGGCGATCGAGATCACGACTGAGTCCAGCACGGCTCGTGTCCTGGGCGGCGAGCGCACCAGGAACAAGGACGAGCAGCGCGGAAATCAGGGTGCGAGTATGGGCGGTCATCCGACGTGACGGCCGGCGGCTGCCAGACGCCGAATGCCGGCGACGGTTCCGAAGGCGGTCAGGACGAATCCGGCGAGAAGGAGTGAGACGCCGATTGCCCCAGTGGTCTGCAGCGCGGCCAGCGCCGATTCCCCAAGGAGAGCAATCGTGAGATCACGCGCCGCGCCCAACACCGCGCCCCGGACCCGATCGCCCAACAGCCCTGTGATGAACACGGCAGCATCGCCTTGCGTGGCGAGCCAAACCATTGTCAGGGTCAGTAGGCCGCCGGCCGAA
>JBDTMO010000045.1:0-15074 GCA_039934235.1 bacterium
GCGCACGCCTTCAAGCATTGATGCGTGAACGGGCTGATCGTGGAACTTCGACGTGTACACCTCGGGAGGATCCACACCGAGCTCCTCGTTCACGAAGCGCTCCATATATGGCAACGCGTTCTCGGCGTCGCCGTGAAGAAGTGTCGTGAGATAGTTGGCCCAGTTGAGAATCGAATGCGGCGGCACCGACGTATCGAGCACATCCTGGCCCATGAACGCGAGCGCCCCGAGCATGGGTGCACGCAGGGTCGGCGTGTCCGTCATCGCAAGCTGCTTGCGAATCGTGTGCAGCGGCTCCTTGCTGATGATGTGCGGCGTAGAGGGCAGGAAACCACAGAGCGGAAAGAAGCGCAGGTCGCAGCTCAATCGCCGGCGCGGTCCCGGATTACTGCTCGAATGCAGTAGCAGTGAGTTGAAGATGACCGCCGTTCCGACTCGTGCCTCGATATCGATGGGAGGACGGAACGGAGACAGCCGCGGATCCTCCAGCTTGAGCCACTGCTGGCACAGGAGACCGTGGCGATGAGAACCCGGATACAGACGCAGATTCCAGTCGGGGCACGAATTCAGCGGCGTCCACAGGGTGATGGCGGCCGGACTGGTCGGAATCGCGGCGCCACTGAAATCCTGATGGATGAGATACTGGCCCTGTACCTCGAGGTACTGCGCATTGGGGTCGTACCCACCATGATCGACCGGCTTGACGTCGCCACCCTTGAACTGCCCGTGGAAGTTGCTGCTCACGTGCACGATGGGCCCGATCAGGCGCGAGATCACCGGCTGAAGCACGGCAAGCAGCGCGTTGGCCAACTCCGGCGACGTATCGATGCGCGACATGCGCTTCCTGACTTCGAGCGGCAGCACCACCGGAGGGCTCTCCGGGTCGAGAATATTCTCCATCTCTGCAGCACTAACGCCGAGCCTCTCGGCGACGATGGGCTTGAACAGGCTCGTTATGTCGTCAGCGACACCTTCGAGCATGAAATATCCGTCTTCCTCGAACTGCTGTGCCGCCGCGGCGACGTTTTCTGCTGTGAGCGCATCAAGCCGAAGCATCGAATTGGATCCTTGTTTTGGGATTGAGAGCTGGCCGAACTCGCACCTCAACCCGGGTGCCATGCAAAAATTGTCCCGCTCGCAAGGAAACGCAGAAAAGTCGGACAACGAATCGAGCCGCAGTTCTGGAGAGGCCTCAGGACGGTGCTGAGGACCGCTGGCGCGTCAGAGATGCACTGTCGGCCTGCCGGCGACGAACCGAACGCCACCAGTCCCCACCAGCACGATCGCGTACGCGATCACACCCACCGGCACGGCCACAAGCACACTCGGCAGCGGGATGAGCCAGAGCGCCACCGCCATCGCGACGGTTCCGAGTACAGGGCGCCACAGTCTGGAGGTCACGCCGAACGGAAGGCCAAGCCGCCCCGAGTACACGAGCGCCACGACCGTGCGGATTGTTTCCGTGGCCACCGTCGCCACCGCCGCGCCGATCATCCCGTAACGCGGAATGAGCAGCACGTTGAGGACAAAATTTGCGGCAGCGCTCCAAACCGATGTCCGCAGCACGAACGCCTGTTGATGCCGCGCAATGAGCCCCATCTGCACGACATTGCGCACCCACGCGACGACGATCGACCAGATGAGTACCTGCAGCGCGGGTACAGCGGCAACGTACTTCGCGCCGAACACAAGGTGCATCAGGCCGTCCGCGAGCAGGCATCCTCCCGCCGACAGGGGCAGCGCGACGGCGATCACCTGAATCATCGCGTGATCGAACAACGTGCGCTGGCGCGCTGGATCGGCATCGTCGCTGCCTTCGCGTGCCAGCACCGGAAGCAGGCTGTTGCCGTACGTGACGCCAATGTTGAGCAGAAAGCTGATCAACGTGTAGGCGGCGGCGTACATACCTGCCGTCCGCGCATCCTTGAGCGCGCGAAGAAAAATGAGGTCGCTGTTGAAGATCGCGAGGCCGAGCACCGCGTGGGCCACAAGTGGCCACGCCGACAAGAAGAGCGGACGCACCACCTCGGGCGCGCGTCGCAGGCGCAGCGAATACCCAAACCGCTTGAGCACCAGCGCGAGAATGACCACCATCGTTCCGTCGCCGACGACGTGCGCCCAGGGGACGAGGCTCATGTCGCCGGGATCCCGCACGAGCACGACGATGAGCGCCAGCGCGAGCAATTCGGCAACGACGCGTCCCACAGCGGCGGCAGCCGGACGCTCGATGCCAAGGAAGACGAATCGCGTACTCCCGGCTATGCCGAGTAGCGTGAGCGATGTAACGGCGAGGATCGCTCCGTCGGGTTGCGGCAGGAAGAAGAGCCCCGCGACGCACAACACCACGATGCAGCCGAGGGCGAGCCACAGGCGCGCAACGAGCAGCGGCGCGGCGATGTGATCAACAGAGCCGGGCTCTCGCGCTAGCGTGCGCGCGCCGAGCACTTCGACGGAGAAGTCTGCGACGTGCGAGAAGTACAGTACGATCGCCGCAGCGACCGCAATTATTCCATAGGAGTCGGCACCAAGCCGCCGCGCGACATACACAGTGCCGGCGAAACCGATGAGTCGCGCCGCGGCCTCGCCAAGGCCGAGCACCGCGAACATGCGCCCGACCGCCGCATCAGACCTGGAAATGGCGCGCCAGTCCTGCGATCACATGTATCCGTCGCGACGAAGCGTCTCCAGCCCGCCACCGTCATCCTTGTCCTGTGCTCGGCCAGAGCGCTCCGCGATGTTGGCGAACTTGCCGCTGCGCAGCTCCGTGATGATTTCCGGCACGTTGCGGGAGTCGGAGACAACGGAATTCGTGCACGTCGCGCAACCGAGTGAGCGATAGCGAATGCCTTTGCCCTGGTTGTAGTACAGCGACACGGTGGGGATCTTCTCGCGCTCGATGTACTCCCAGATGTTGAGCTCCGTCCAGTCGAGCAGCGGATGAATGCGCACATGCGTGCCGGGCGCGAACTCCGTCTTGTACTGGTTCCAGAACTCGGGTGGCTGCTCACCCACGTCCCACACGTTCGTCTGCGTGCGCGGCGAAAAGTAGCGCTCCTTGGAGCGACTGCCTTCTTCGTCAGCGCGTGCGCCGACGATGACTCCGGTGTAGGGCTCGGAGCTCGTGTCGCGCTCGTAGAGGCCGGTCGTGAGGTTGAGTCGCTTGCGTGGCCACTCTCCGCTCAGCGTGTACTTGAGCGCTTCCGTCTTCAGCGCACCGCAGCACGCGATGCGATCGATGGCGCCGTCCGGGAAGGTGCGCTTCGCCGCGATCGCCTCGGTGTTCTGTCCAACGATCATCGTGAGCTTCCACTCCATCGCGAGCCGGTCGCGATAGGTGATCATCTCCGGAATCTTGAACGACGTGTCGATGTGCACGAGCGGAATCGGCACATGGCCGAAGAACGCCTTGCGCGCCAGCCAGAGCAGCACCGTGCTGTCCTTGCCGATCGACCAGAGCATGCAGAGTTGCTTGAAGTTCGAATACGCCTCGCGCAGGATGTGGACGCTGCGATATTCGAGTGCGTCGAGATGGTCGAGCTCTTCGCTCATGCGATCACGCCTGTGCTCATGCGGCTTTGCACCTGCGCCATGATCAGGCGCACGGCTTCGTCGACGGATGTCTTCGTTGTGTCGATCACGACTTCTGCCTTCGTCGGCGGCTCGTACGGATCACTGATGCCGGTAAAGTTCTGGAGCTCACCGCTCCGGGCTTTCGCGTACAGCCCCTTCACATCACGCTGTTCGCACACTTCCAACGGTGTGTTGACGAACACTTCCACAAAGCTGCCGCACATTGCGCGCACAGCATCACGTGATTCGCGATAGGGCGACACAAGCGACGCCACCACGAACACGCCATGCGACTCGAGACGACTCGCCAGGAAGCCCACGCGCTTGATATGCGCGTCGCGATCCGGCCGAGTGAACCCGGTATTCGGGAAGATGGCGCGAACGCTGTCCCCGTCGAGGTGCTCCACCTTCAAGGCGCGCCGGCGCAGCTCGGCCGTGACCTGATCGGAGATCGTGCTCTTTCCGGATCCGGACAGCCCCGTAAACCAGATCACCGACGGCTTGGTTTCGACGCGGCCATAGTTGAGCCGGTCCCACACGCGCTCGTGGACCCAGAACAGCCCGATCTTGGAGACGAACTCCATGGCGCCCACGAACAACGACAGTCCCCATCGGTGCGTGAAGATGAACACGATGACGGACGTCGCGAACGTGCCAAGCACACGCCAGCTCACCGCCTTGACGACGCTGCGTGCATGCGTGTCGCGCACTACTGCCATCGAACGACTCCGAATTCGAGATGCAACACGTGTCTCCTCACCATGGCCTGAAGATGATTCCCTTGTCCTGCAGCAACCGCTTGACCTGATCCACCGCGTCGTGCGCATCGGGATCCGGAATCAACAGGTCGTGCGCGACATCCGTTGTCGCGGTGTCGCCCACCCACACCACCTGAATACGGTCCGCTTCGACAGTTGCCTTGATCAACTCGATATCCGCCTGCGTAAGTTCCGCTGCGGTCACGATCAAGATGACACCGGCGTCAAGCATGAGGTTCGCAACCTCGGCCAGACGGCGCAGGTGCTCACGACGATTGTCCGCGCCGCGTGCGATGTCCGCGTCCACGCCGTACAGCACGTTTCCAATGCCGAGGTAGTACACGATGTTGCCGAGCTCGAACAGGCGCTGCTCGACGTCCTTCGCTACGCTCTTGCGGTCCTGCGCCACGTCGCCGGTCATGAGCAACAGCGTCGGCCGCTGCCGATAGCGCTCGGAGCGCTGTTCGGCGGGAATGTTGCTCGCCTCCCACTTGTAGTTGCGCAGGAGGACGCGATCGCGGACTGTCGACATCGTGTCGGGCAGCGCCTCACGCACAATGCCGCCGCCGCGAATCTCGAAGTCGTCAACAAGCACGAACCGGCTCGTCGTCGCGAGGTCGCTCGCCAGGTCGAACGCAATCGCACGATTCGTCTTGAGCGTCACCTCGGCAACTTCATGCCGGTCGACGCGAGTCTTTTCTTCGTCGACGTTCAGGGTCGACGCGTCGAGCACACGGTGAATCTCTTCGACTTTCACCGGTACCCGCGCAGCGCCGAGCTTCAGCACGTAGTCCTTGTGCTTGACGAGCGGCGCCTTGCCCAGCCAGAACACCGACGCACGAAGCCGTGTCGTGACCTGCGGACGAAGCTCCCCCGCCACCGCCGCCAGTTCGCCGCGCGCCACGTAGAGCTGCTCGGTGAGCGTGAAGCCTGTGGCTTCACCCGCCTGCGCCTTCTGGGGCGCGTCGCGATTGAACGCTTCGATCGTCTTCACCGTCGCCTTCTTGCCCGACGGGTAGAAGACGACTTCTGCGCCAACGTGCACCGTGCCCGTATCGACCGTTCCGGCAACGATACGCCGGTCGTCGCCCTGACGCGTGAACTTGTAGACGTCCTGCACAGACATGCGGAATGGCTTGTTTGCATCAGGTGCTTCAGCGCGAAATGCGTCGAGCGCCTCGAGCACCGTATGCCCCGTGTACCACGGCATTTCGAGCGAGCGATGCGCGATGTTCTCCCCTTCGCGGCCACTCACGGGAATGAACCCGACCGGCACCACATCCAGACGACCGAGGAACTCGCGATACTCGGCCTGAATGCGGTCGAAGACAGCGCGGTCGTAATTGACGAGGTCCATCTTGTTTACGAGCACCACGAGTTGCCGGATGCCCAGCATGGACATCATGTAGCCGTGACGTCGCGAATTTTCCTGGACGCCTTCCTTCGCATCGATTACCAGCAGCGCGGCCTCGGCACGTGCAGCACCGGTGATCAGGTTCCGCAGGAATTCGATATGGCCGGGAGCGTCGATGATGATGTACGGACGCTGTTCTGTCTTGAAGAACACGCGTGCCGCGTCGATCGTGATGCCCTGGGCCTGTTCATCCTTGAGGGCATCGAGCAGGAACGCGTACTCGAACGGCTTGCTGTTCCGCTCGCAGTTCGCGCGCACGGCTTCGAGCTTGCCCTCGGGCAGCGAACCGGTGTCCGCAAGCAGGCGACCGATAATCGTGCTCTTCCCGTGATCGACGTGCCCGCCGATCACGAGGCTCAAGCGCCGCTGTGCGGCGGCGGACGATGATGTCGTCACTTCGGTGTCCAACTCAGGAACGTCCAGCGCCACTGTTCACTCCGACGGCGGCAAGAGTACGACGGCCGGTGGCCATGGCCAACAGGTACAGGAACGCCGCCATGATGACGAGCGCCTTGATGCCGGTGGCGTACGATGCCGACTCGAGCAACCCACCGACGAGAGAGCCGAGCAGGTTGGCCCCGAATGCTTCGGCGCGGAATCCAATTGCCTTGAAGCTGGAGATGAACACGAGCCCCGCGAAGAACGCGGGCAGGCAATAGATCACAGTCACCGCCAGCGCACGAACGATCTTGGAGGGGAAGAACAACGCTTCAGCCGGTACGAAGTACGCCAGGGCCATGGTCAGGAACAGACCCACGAACGCGACGGCGCGCGGCACCTCCATTTTCCGCACCACCACGTTCGCTAACAGCACGAGCATGAGTAACGCGGTTATGACAATCGAGTTCACCAGCCAGGTCGTGCCAAAGAGCAGGGCCGTCTTGGAGATGATCTGTACCTCGAGCAGCATGAATGCGGCGCCGAGGTAGAAGAAGTGCCACATGAAGGGCTCTTCGGATTGCTTGAAGCGGCGAATGGCGAGCGTCGCGATGAGGATGAGGCCCATCGACAGGACCCACACGATGGTTGGGATGCGACGATACTGCTGGTAGAGATACGGCCAGTCGTCTGTGCTCACGCTGGCCGACTCGATGGGTGGGCTGAGGCGGGCCGTGACAAAGGTGTTCAAGGCGGTATCGGCGGCGAGCGCCTGCTTGATGCGCTCCGGGCTTCCGGCGACGAAGTAGTACGAGTCGCTCTTGAGCGTGAGCGGCTCCTGTCCGAACGCCTCCGTGATGATCGCCTTGGCGCGGCCCGCGAACCACGGACGCGAAGCGGAGAAGGACATCACGAACAAGCCATCCGGCGCGAGAATGCGTCGAACCTGACGCAAGGCCTCCACGGTGTAGACGTAGTTGTCGAGGCGGATGTTGGTGTAGTAGGAACTCGTGGTGTGTGAGTCCAGAATCGAGAAGATGACGAGGTCGTACTGGCCCTGGGCGTTCTGGATGAAGCTGCGCGCGTCGTCCTGCACCACGTGCACGCGAGGATTCGCGTACGGATGCTCGAAGTGCAGTCGCGTGCCAATGTCGATGATGAGCGGATCGATCTCGACGGCCGTGATGTCCTTGCCGCCGTTGCGGACGGCGCCCGATGCGTCGTTGCCGGCGCCGGCGCCCGCGATGAGCACACGATTGGGCTGCGGGTAAAACCGGTAGGGCAGGTTGTACTGGTGGAACGCCACCGGCTTGTCGGAATAGAGCTCCGGATATTTCGCGACAGTGGCGGGCGACAGATCCCACATCTGCTGGTACCAGCTGTCGTTCGTATTCAGCAGGAAGGTGACCGGCGAGCCTTTGTACTCCATCGGGATCATCGTGAGCTTCTGGTACGGCGACCAGAATCGCTGCGCCTTGCCCGCCGTCATTCCTTCCGCGAGCTCCGTCTGCGTGCCTTTCCAGTCACCGGCCCACCACTGTCGCTTGTACTGACCCAGCGCCAGCAGCACGAGCATGATCACGGAGCTGACGAAAACCGCCTTCCGAGCCTGCGGCAACTTGCGAACGTAGACCAACAACCCCACGCAGAAGAGAGCGACCCAGAGAATGGGTGGGCTCCACATGAAACAGAGCAGCGTGTAGAGCCAGATACCGGCGATGCTCGCGAAGACGTTCAGTGAATACGCGCGGATGCCATCCTTGGCGTTTTCCAGGTACCAGCCCACCGCCTGCCCAAGCGGCACGAAGATCAGCGCGATGAGCCCGAATAGCGTGAGCACGATGGTAAACGCGACTCCCACCGACGCGACCTGAAGTGCGGCCGAGCCCTGGAAGTGCTTCATGCTCCAGACGTGAATGTCCGACGCCGAGCCAACGAAATCCGACAGCGATGCGATGAACTGCCGCAGAGCGTCCCACGGCAGCTCGATCAGGAAGACCAGCGCCAGCATGGGGACCAACGTGTACGCAAGCCTGAGGCGCTTCTTCGTCAGGTAGCATCCAAGGCCGAAGCCCAGGAAGCACGCGATGAGCACCAGTGACTTGAAGAACGCGAAAATTCGGATTTCCGAGGAGACCCAGCGGATCAGCAGCAGCTCGAGGTACAGGCTCACCACGCTGATCAGGGCGAACGCCCAGGGCTCGTATCCGCCAATCGTCTCGAGATCGATGATCCCGAACCACCCCATCAGCCGCTCGCGATCAACGACGTTGGGGAAGCGAATGAGACCCACGCACCAGAACGCGCCATAAATCACGAGAGCCGTGAGCGCTGCGGCTGGGATGTAATGCAGTGCCGTCGCAACCGCACCTGACGAATTCATTCGGTAAGACCTCGAGACGAGTGAAGTAACGACGGCAAGTCTAGGCCAACTCTAACACAACGCACGCGATCCGTTCGCGACCCTCGGCAAGCACTATTTGCTGTCGAAAGTCGTTCCGGGCATCCCTGTCGGGATATATGACGGTTGCCGGGGAGGCGACGTCAAAAAATAAATCGTCTGACGTGCCGTCTCAGCGCGTTGCTGCGTCTTGTGGACGACTGCTATATTCTCACGCCGCTCTAGAATCGGCCGGAGCTCGCCGTCGTGCTTCACACCCTGAGCCCGCCCACCGCAGCAGCGCGAGAGATTAGCAAGGCATGCACTATCTGTCCATTCCCCTGGGCCTGATCGCGTTCGCAGGCTTGCTGATACTACCCGGCACGTGGCTCACATTTCGTCGGCCCGGTGCCGACCTGCCGTTCTGGCCGAGACTCTGGCTTGGCGTCGCGCTCTCCCCCACGGTCATTTTGGCGCAATTCTATGCGCTTCGGTTACTCGGCGTCCCATTCCACGCGACGTCGTGGGCGCTGCTGGCGGCCAACCTTCCAGCGGGCTACTGGGTAGTCCGCGAACGGAAAAACGCCGGCGTGCTGGCGGCGGACGCTCGGTGGGCTGCCGCGGCCGTCGCTGCGGTATGCGTCGCCGTTTTCGGGATGTACTTCGCGCACCGCACCGTGTTTGGTCACGCGTGGATGCACGCGGACATCGTGTACCGCCTCGCAGGCGGACAGCTGCGCCCCGAAGAACCCGTGATGGCAGGCCTTCGGTTGGCCTATCCGTGGTTTGGCCACCCACAGCATGCGGTGTTCAGCGACGTCATGGCGTCGTCGTCGCTGGCCAACTACATCTGGCCGAATGTCGCCTATCTCCTCGCGACGTTGGGCCTCACATGGTGCATCGTGCGCGACCTCGATGGCGACGCGCATGCGACAGTGTGGTCGCTCATCCTGATCTTGTTCGCCGTCAACGTCGTGGGGTACACGCTTGGCGAGATTGCGCCCGAACGCTTTCTCAAGGCGGTGCCGGGCATCGGAGGGTGGCGCTATACACCATGGATTCGCCGCTTTCTTTCTTTCGAGCAGGAACAAACGGTCATACCGATGTTCTCGGGCCTTTTGTACCTGGCCGTGAATCGGACGCGTGAACAGTGGAGTCGCTACCGCTGGGTCATCGCGACCCTGCTGCTCTGTTCTGTCGGCGTGGTGTACACGATTCTCTTGCCTGCTGCGTGCGCCATCGTCGCGGCGCTTGCCTTCGTGCTGATCCTCCCTCCGCGGTTGCCAGCGTCGGACGTCATCCGCCGATTCGTGGCGTTGGCGGCCATGGTCGCGCTGTCCGGCATCGTCACGTTTGCCACGGTTCGGTGGGTGACGCAAGACAGTCAGGGCGGCGTCGGCGTGGCGATCGACCGCTTGTCGGAGATGAAGCTGAAGGCGTTCATCGCTGCGATGGTCATGTTCCCGCTGCTCGTCGGCGCCGGCTGGGTGCTGCTCCGCCGACTCAATGAGCGCCGCGATCAACTGCTGATCCTCGCGCTGACTGGTGCGCAGTGCATCGGGCTCTTCGTCGTGTTTCAGATTTCCCAGGGCGGCGGCAACGAGTACAAGTTCATTTTCCCCGCCGCGGCGGCGCTGGCGCCACTTGCGGCACTTGCTGTGAGCCCAATGCTCGTCCGCCTTGGCAGGGGTGCACTCCCCGTTACACTGGCCGGGCTGCTCTTGATGTCGGCTCCTGCATTCCACAAATGGTGGTTTTCGGAGCGCGCGGGCAAACGGCAAATGAATGTGGACACGAGCCAGTTCGACATTCGCCTACGCGACAGCGAACGGTTCTCTGGTGCAACAGATGCCCTGCGTAACTCGACGCCGCCGCAAACAGTCGTCGTCGTTCGCGCGCCGGGCATTCACCTGCCGACGCTCACGCAACGCGTCCTGTACGCCCCGTATGCGGATGAGTATCTGGCTGGTGCGAACCTGCAGGGCGACCTGATGCTGAGCAACGTGAAGGGCTACCCTCCCGCGATCCTCATAGGCCGGCGCGAGATCCTGCACGGCTTTTTCGAGCCGGCCGAGGCCACCTCGCGGGACGCGGCGTTCGGAAAACTTCAGGACATGCGCCGCCCGCTGGGATTCATCATCGACGACGCGCGCGATGTGGGGCTGTCCGCGTATCTCCAGTCGACGGGTCGGGCCGCGCGTCTCTATGAAGGGAATGGCCTGAGCGTCTGGCTGGTGTCGCCACGCGCGTAAGCACGCCGTCGAGCAAGAACAGGACTGAGTGTTTGTAAGGCGAGGCAAGTGCACTAATGACGGCCGTTGCAGTTGCGGTACCTGTTTGCGCGTCATCGATTCGATTGACGCAGTGTGTCCTCCGTCCGGAGCCCACCCTGGATCTGTGCCTGCCAAGGAACAATCCGTGCGCATCCGCCACATCCGCGTAAATCCGCGTTGGAGTTGTTGACGCCGTCGTGGGAGCGTTGTGGGTGATGCGGTGGAACCGACCTGAACGCGGATTTACGCGGATGTGGCGGATCGACGCGGATCCTCGGCTACGGCTCCCTGTGGACCGCGCCTCCGTGCAGCGCGGGTTCCGGTCGCGTGACCGGGAGATCCTCTCGGCTCTGAACGTAGGGTCGTGAACCCGAGGTCCCCGGTGCGAGCGGTCGCTCGTGCGGGATGACGCGCGGTAATGGGCTGACCAGTCGAAACCACCGGTCCTTTGACAGTTAGCGCATAGCGACCGCTTAGTCCTTGCCCGCCACCAACCCGGACACCAATCGAGTCACTGCCGGCGACGCCTGGATATCGATGTGCGAGCCGTCGAAGCAGGGAAGCCCGGCGATTTCGGGGTAGTCGTCAGAATCGATCAGCTTCACACCCGTGATCGCGCGCAACCGGGCCCAATACGTGGCGGTCGGATAGAGCTCCTGCTCAACGAGCCGTCGGCCACCACACCCCTGAAAGACAATGAACGTGACCTTTCCGCCGCGGAACTGAATGCGCGCGACGTTCGACGCGACGCGCTCGATCAGCGAGTCCAATGCCGTGCCCGTGAGCGGCGCACCCCAGCGGCGGATGTAGCGAAAGCGTGTGCTATCCAGCACTGACGGGCGGTTAGGCGCAATCCCATCCAACCGGAAGTCGATCGGCCGATACTGGTCCATCCGCAGCGAGTGGTGCGGCTGGCGAATGCGCTGATGCCCCACGACCGCAGGGACAAGGCGCCCAGGCAACAGTTCGGTGCGGCGAAACACCATGTGACTGGGGACGTGTGTGCGAAACCACGCCTCCCAGCGTCGTGCGGGACTCACGCGGGTTTCCCGATAGGCGAGCATGTAGTCGTTCAGTGGACCAACGGCGCCGGCGTTCTTCTCATAGGTGACCGACGGCATCATCTCCACCACCGCGTGCCCGCGAAAGGTCGAATCGTTCGCAAGGTTTTCCAATACGGGCAGTGAACCCTCGCCCTCCGCCGCGAGCATGACGGGAGGTTCAGTGCCCTGCGCTGACGCCCACACCAACGGATCGATCGCCGCCGCAATGCGAGAGGTTCCCATAAGTACGGTCGACGTCGGCCGCACACGCAGGCGCGCCAGCACCCACGTTTCCTTCTCGGCCTCCACAGTCGGCGTCCAGTCGCGTGTCCGCCAATAGGATTCCCATGCGCCAAGGGTCGCGGCCGCAACAAGAAATGCGCACAGCCAGATCTTGAGCCACGGCCCCGTGGGCAGCCGCTCGTCAGAACTGGAAGTATATGAATGCACGATCATCCCCCGGTACGAGGGCGAGACTCAATAACAGCGTGGCGAGAACTGCCGAGCGTCCCCACCATGGCATCGACTGCCATCGCGCCTCGAGGCTGCTGTCACGCATCCACCAGTGCGCAGCCAGAAGAAGGCCCGTGACACCAACGACGGCCACGACACTCGACATGCCGAGGACGAGATGGTCGGGCGCGCCGACGATCATGGTCTGCAGGAGACGCAACGACTCACGGAACGTGTTGGCGCGAAAAAACACCCACGTAAGACACACCAGCAGGAACGTGCCCATGGCCATCAGCAGCCGTGCGACGGTTGTCGCAAACCACGGGACATGACTCCATCGCTGCCGCGCGGTTCGCTCAGCAATCAGGTACGAGCCGTGTAAGCCACCCCATGCCACGAAGCGCCACGCCGCACCGTGCCACAAGCCGCCAAGCAGCATCGTGAGCATGAGATTGCGCTTCGTCTTCCAGGCACCGTCGCGATTGCCGCCAAGCGGGATGTAGAGGTAATCGCGCAACCACGTGGAGAGCGAGATGTGCCAGCGCTGCCAGAAGTCGGAGAATCCGATGGATGCGTACGGATACCGGAAGTTGTCCTTGAGGACGAACCCAAGGCACAACGCGGCGCCGATGGCACAGGTGGAGTATCCGGCGAAATCGAAGAAGATCTGCGACGAGAACGCGAGTGTGCCCACCCACGCATCCGTAAACCCCGCCTTGTGCACGGCGTGATACACGGCGTCGGCGACGGGAGCCATGACCGCGTCCGCGAGCACGACCTTTTCGAATAGGCCAATCACCATGAGGGCGAGCCCCCACCCGAATTGATCGCGCGTGGCCAGCTTTGGCGCCGCGCACTGGGGGAGAAAATCAGCCGCGCGAATAATCGGCCCCGCAACGAGGTGCGGAAAAAACGTGATGAAGAACGCGTAGTCGAGGAACGAGTTGCCGGGAGGGATTCGACGATAGTAGACGTCGATCGTGTACGACAGCGTGAGGAACGTGTAGAACGAAATGCCGATCGGCAGCACGATGTCCCACGCCGGCGGCTGGTAATGCAGCCCGAGCGTGCCGGCAAGACGCACGAAGTTGTCGAGGACAAAGCCGCCGTACTTGAAGAACGCCAACACGCCAAGGTTGAACACGAGGCTCACGAGGAGCAATGCCTTGCGTCGTGCGGCGTTGTCCGTGACCGCCATCCGCTTGGCAACGATCCAGTCGATGACCGTGGAACCCATCAGCAGCAGGACGAACGGCGGATTCCACGCCGCGTAGAACACGTAACTGGCAAGGAGGAGAATCACCTTGCGCTGCGTCCAGGTCCACGGGAGGTAATAGATCGCCAGCACGACCACGAAAAAAACGAGAAACGTGAGCGAGTTGAAGATCATGCGCGCGGGGTGATCAGTGAACCTCGGTGGCCCTCGGTACGGCGGACCTGGCACGCGATCGCCCAGCGGCGAAGGCGTGCCAAGCATTCCCTAGAAAATCGTGTAAATCAGCGGCGCGATCACCGAGCCCTGTGCAAACACGAGCAGTGCGCCAACCGACAGGAGCACAAGGAAAATGGGGAGCAGCCAGAATTTCTTCCGCTCCTTCATGAAGCCCCACAGTTCCGACATCAATCCACGTTGTGCCACGCTGTTCTCCTTCAGTCTAGAATTGACGTTCCATACGAGCCGCGTCGGTCACGGACGGTTCGTGAGCCACCCAGCGCGACTCCGTGCGCGGGAATGAGCCAATCGGAGCAGTGCTGAAACGCCGGCGAATGAACCCGATGGGCGCGATCACGACGAAATACACGACGCCCATGAAAATGGGCTGCGTCACCTTTCCCATCAGATGCCCGAGCCCCATCCATGCACGCTCAACGGGCCCAAGCATCGTTGGAACGAGGAGCCCCGCGAGCACGAGCACCCCACCGAGCGAAAACAGCACGGTCGACGACAAATGTCGTCCGCGCCACAGAGCGACCCCACCAAGCGCGATGAAGGCCAGTCCAACGGTAAGGCCGAACTTCCGGCCCTCCGCGGCGGTCAATCGAGCTGGAATTCCTTCTGCCATTCCGTGTCCTCGTCCAATTGGACTTGCTTGGTTTTCTCGAGCAGGTACGGCCCGAGCACAAGGCAGTCGATATGTGTGCGCAGGAAACAGCGATACGCGTCTTCAGGAGAGCAAACGATCGGCTCCCCGCGCACGTTGAACGACGTGTTCACCAGCACCGCGCACCCCGTGAGATCGCGAAAGGCGCTGATCAGGTCGTAGTAATCCGGATTCGTATCCCTGCTCACCGTCTGCACGCGCGCCGAATAGTCGATGTGCGTGATGGCCGGTAGGTCGGAGCGGAGCAGGTTGAGCTGCTCGATTCCCCACACCTTGCTGTTCTCATCGGTCATGGGAATCTGGCGCTCTTTCTTCACCGGTGCGACGAGCAGCATGTACGGAGATTCGCAATCAAGTTCGAAATACTCGGAGACGTGTTCCCTCAACACACTTGGCGCGAACGGACGAAAGCCTTCGCGAAACTTGATCTTGAGGTTCATCTGCGACTGCATCCGCGGACTGCGCGGATCGCCGAGAATGCTGCGGCATCCCAACGAGCGTGGCCCGTATTCCATGCGACCGTTGAACCAGCCGATGATCTGTTCGTCCGCGAGCGCCTTGGACACGCGCGTCAGCAATGCGTCGCGGTCGAGTCGCTCATACGTCGCACCCCTCGCATCGAGGAACGTCTCGATCTCCTGATTCGTATACGCCGGCCCGAGGTAGGCGCCCTTCATGCCGTCCGTACCCGGCGTGACGGTGC
>JBDTMO010000046.1:0-15068 GCA_039934235.1 bacterium
CTTCAGGAGCGCATCGAAGCAGTCGGTGATGATGCTGACCTGCAGGAGGTGTACGACACGGAGCGGCACCTGCTCTACGTAGCCTGCACGCGCGCCAGGGATCGGCTGCTGATCACCAGCGCCGCGCCGGCTTCGGAGTTCCTGGACGACATGGCATGCTGACGACCATCGACACCTTCCGCGAGATCCGCTGCCGCCCCACCCCCGCATCGCCGTAGTTCGGAACTCAGTGCCGAACGGCCCGCGATGTCACCTTAGCCGAATTCGTCTTATCACAGTGGCACAGCGCTTCACCCTCGAACATGTCGTCTCGACACTTCTGACTTTCTGCGTTCGACCAACACCATTAGCGTCCATGCACTTCGCCACGAATGGATGAACCGCTCTTGTTCGCAGTGGCCCCGTGGCACACACGCCGCACCGCCGCGTCATTGACGCGAAGGATCGCAGAATGACCAGCCGTCGCCTGACGATTGCATTGACGCTTCTCGCGCTCATCGCCTGCTCGCGCGCCACATCGCCCGCCGTCGCGACCTCAGCCAACTCGTACGCCGAAGCAGACATCCAGCGACTCCGATCAGCCACGCGCGCCTTCCAGTCGCTCGACTCGGCAGTCGCCAACGGCTTTGTACGCGACGTGCCCAGCTGTCTCGTACACGAGGACCACGGCGCGATGGGGTACCATCACGTCAATCGGGCAAACTTGATGGCGAAACCAGTCATCGAACGTCCGCAGCTTCTGCTCTACGAGCGGATGCCCGATGGCACATACAAGTTGAACGGCGTAGAGTTCATCGTTCCATACAGCCTCTATGCGCGCGATTCCACGCCTCCCGTACTGCTGGGACAGAAGCTGCAGCACGAGGACAATCTCAACATCTGGTACCTCCACGTGTGGGCGTGGACGACCAATCCGGATGGCATCTTTGCGAACTTCAATCCAACGGTGTCCTGCGGCACCACGGGCAAGGTGTACAAGCCGTTCGCGCGCGACATGTAACCATGGCTTGAGCGCGGCGTCATCGCGCCCTGGCTCGCCCCCAAACGCAGGCGAGCCAGAAGAACTCGTCGACGGAAAACGTCGGCTCCAAATGGGCGAACACGTGAAGTCCACCGTGCTCGACTTCCATTTTCCCGTATTTCCCACGGAGTGGCGCTCCCTCCACCGTGCGATCATATCGACGCATCGTGCGACGCACTACGCGATGCGTCCACGACACCCATAAGGAGTTGAACCATGAATAAGCGTTCCGACGCCCTCGCCATCCGTCTCGAAGACGGCGCTCGCGCACTCGCCGAGCTTGCCAGTCAACTGACGCCTGCGCAGTGGCAAACACGTCTCCCCAAAGACGGCCGCAAAATCGGCGTCGTCATCCATCACGTCGCCAACATGTATCCGCTGGAAATCCAGCTCGCGCAAACCCTCGCCGGCGGACAGCCGATCACCGGCGTCATGTGGGCCGCGGTCCACGAGCTCAATGCTGGTCATGCAAAGGACAATGACGACGTAACGAAGGAAGCAGCGCTCGAGCTGCTTCGCACCAACAGCGCGGCAGCGGCAACGGCACTGCGCGCACTCAGCGACGAGCAACTCGACAAGGCAGCGCCGGTTTCGCTCAACTCCGACGCTCCGCTCACCTGCCAGTTCTTTCTCGAGGACCACGCAGTGCGCCATAGCTACCATCACCTGGCCGGTATCCGCGCGGCAGTGGTGCCGGCGCAGTGATGCAGGCGTTCCCGCTGCGGCTCATGGCGGTGCTGGCGCACCCCGATGACGAGTCACTCGGCATCGGTGGCACGCTGGCGATGTATGCTGCGCGTGGCGTCGAGACGTACGTCGTCACGGCAACGCGCGGCGAGCGGGGACGCTTCTTCACGAACGAAAACCGCCCAAGCGACGCCGAGGTGGGTCGTGTGCGCGAGACTGAACTGCGAGCTGCGGCGCGCGAGCTTGGCGTGTGCGACGTGACGCAGCTGGAGTACGCAGACGGCATGCTCGAGCAGGCGGATCCGAAGGAGGCCATCGCGCACCTCGTCGCGCAGATACGACGTGTTCGTCCGCAGGTCGTGGTCACCTTCGATCCCTTCGGTGCTTATGGACACGCGGACCACATCGCCATCTCGCAGCTGGCGACGGCCGCTGTGCACGCGGCAGCGGACAGTTCATTCGACACAGGCACGGAGCCGCACGCGGTGTCGAAGCTCTACTACTTCGTGACGACGGCGCTTCGGTGGACAGCATACCAGGCGGCCTTCAAGCAGATGAAGAGCCGAGTGGATGGTGAGGAGCGTGGCGCGACGGCGTGGCCGATGTGGGCGGTGTCCGCGGAAATCGACACGCGCGAGCACTGGATGACGGCATGGCAGGCGGTACGTCGTCACGCGTCGCAAATGGCTGTGTACAAGGGGCTGGACGATCTCACGCCGCCGCAGCACGAGGCGCTCTGGGGATCGGGGACGTTCTATCGCGTTTTCAGCCGGGTGAACGGAGGGCACGCACGCGAAACGGATCTCTTCGCGGGCGTGGGCTGACTTCAGACCAATCAATCAGACAATCAACCAACTGGAACTCTATATGAACATGAATTTCACCAACCGCTATTCGATGTCCGTCGCAATGTTGTTGTCACTCACCGCACTCGGAACTGGCGTTGCGTGCAGCGACAGCACGACCGAGCCGGTCGTTCCGCCCGCGGTGCAGGCGCTCAGCGCATCGCTCGCGCCGTATGCGAGCTTCGCGCTCGCCAAGCAGGCTGGCTATGCAACGGCCATCACCGACTGCATGTCGAACGGCGACGTAGGGTCGATGGGCGTGCACTACGCGAATACCGCGCTTCTCGACGGTGTCGCGGATCCGCTCAAGCCGGAAGCGCTGATCTATGAGCCTGGAACCAACGGCGAAATGAGCCTCGTTGGCGTCGAGTTCATCGTGCCCTACGCGGCGGTACCGAAGACGGCGCAAGCACCGGTGCTGTTCGGCCAGGCCTTCTCGCAGAACGACACGTTCGGCGTGTGGGGACTGCACGTGTGGACGACGCGCTCGAACCCGAGCGGCCTGTTCGCACCGTGGAATCCACGAGTGCACTGCTAAGACATTTGCTCAACCGCCGGTGTCGCGACGCGACACCGGCGGTTGTGGTAATGGCATCGCGTCCTGCCAATCGCGCGATTGCCTCAGCCGTGTGACTCGATATCGCTCGAATGGCAGGGTTTGCTCATCCTCGCCGGCGTTTGCGGTAACACGCGGTCCGCGCCACTTCGACGGGATTCACGCGTGTCGGCGCGCAGCTTCAGTAGCTCGGCGGTCTTCAAAGTCGTTCCCAGGTAGATCGTTGGTCTCAGCATGTTCGTCGTCCTCGTGTGAGCTGTCGTGTCCTGCACTCACAGGATGCCGGAAAACGCCTGCGGAGACTCCGTGGAAAGTACGGTGAAATTCGAAACTGTACGGGAATGACTATGCGCGAGCGGCGAGTCCTTGCTCCGCCCCAGACGGCGAGCCGCGATCGCGATGTGTATTGCAGCTTCGCGAGCGCCGAAGCCACGTAGCCTTCTACCGTGCGCTCGCGTATTCCGAGCGCGCGTGCGATGGTGCGGTTGGACTTTCCCTGCGCGACGAGGGCCGCCGTGTCACGCTCGCGCCGCGTGAGTCCGCCGTGTGCGGCCTTTGCCTCCTGCTTCGCTGAGCGTGCAGCCGGGGGCGGGGCCACGGTGTCGACGTACGACTGGAAGATGGTTCTCGCATCGGGCTCGTCGAGAGTGGCTGCGAGCTCCGCGGCATCAGCGCGCGCCGCGTCGAACAAACGGCGCGCCTCGAGACGATGTCGCTGCGCGAGCTTCACGGCACCTTCCGCAGCAGTAATGCGCCAGATCAATGGCCGCGCTTCCTGCTCGCGAGCCTCGGCGCTGGCCATGCGAAGCGATGCTGTCGCATCGTCCCACCGTTCCAGCGCGACGTACGCTTGCGCGCGGAGCAGCGCAACGCGCGGCGTGCGATTCGCTTCCTGCTCGTCGATGGTCGCCAGCGCGGCGAGTGCGTCTGCCGGAGCGCCTGCGGCGAGCGCGATCGAGGCACGTGCGATCGCCAGATGTCGTTCGCCGAGCGTGCGTGGAGAACTGTCACCGCGGGCCGCGGTGATGGTCGAGCCATGCACGGTGCGATCGACCTCATCGAGCACTGCGGTAGCGCGCTGAACGCGGCCGGCTCTTGCGAGCGCGATGGCGAATGGCGCAGCCGTCGCGCGCGTCCAGATGGCAGACCCGAGGCGCAGCGCTATGTCGTACGCCGCCTGCAGGTGTGTCAGCGCTTCCGGCAACGCGTGAAGGTCGAGTGCAATGGCGCCGAGCGAACGACGGGCACCGCATTGCCACTGTCGGTGTTCCATCTCCTCGGCAATCGCAAGCGCCTCGCGCGCGTGCCTGAGCGCGCGCGTAAAGTCGCCGCGCCACGCGAGACAGTCTGCCAGGAGGTAGCGGGAGTATGCTTCGCCAGCGCGCCATCCAATGTCGGTGGCGAGGCGGACGGCGCGTTCGCTGCTCAGCAACTCCGCCGTATGGCTGCTCACGCATACAGGACCGCCTGACGAGTGGTGGCTGGGACCACACACCACGAGCACGGACAGCGCGTTCGCCTGTGCGCGGCGGTCATCGAGGTCGCTGAAAAGCGGCAGCGCGCGTTCCCACAGGTGAACGGCCGTCTCCTGCACACCGGCGATATGACTGGCCATCGCCAGGAGGTCAACGGTTTCCGCGACACCGCGGCGGTCGGCGGCTCGCTCGAACATCGCGAGTGCTTCGTCGTGATACGGAATGCTTGCGTGCGGATCTTCGCGGTTGACGTACCAGTTGCCAACGCGATTGAGGCTTCGTGCGATGAGTATCGGGTCGTCGATGGAGCGCGCGACATCGAGCGCCTCGTGGCGATAACTGCCTGCGCGTTCGTAGTCGCGCGCGGACCACAGCATGCCCAGTGCGTGCAGCGCCACCCACTGCGCACGCGGGTCACCTTCGGTGCGCGCGGCATCGAGCGCGGCGACGAAATCGTTGTCCGCCTTGGCGAATGCGCCGAGCGTTTCGTGTGCGCGCCCGCGGGCGACGAAGAGCTCTGCGCCGACTCGACGCCCCAGTTTCTCGGTGGCCGTGATGGCGTGCTCGAACTGGCGCAGCGCTTCGCGCGTGGCGCCGAGTGTGAGGGCGCGCGCAGCGGCGGCGAGTGCGTAACGTGCGGCGGCTTCCCAGTCGCCGGCTTCGAACGTGTGGTAGGCGAGTGCGTCGGCGACGTCGTGCGTGGTGCCGGTCTGCTGCTGCTCGATTGCTTCCGCAATTGCGCGATGCAGCGCGACGCGTTCGCGAGCGAGGAGCTGGGTGCGAATGGTTTCGCGCGTGAGGGCGTGGCGAAAGGCGAAACGATCGATGGATTCTTCGACGACGAGCTGCGCGCCGACGAGCTCCTTCACGAGCGAGAGGAGCTGTGTATCACTGTGCGCGGTAAGAGCGCGGAGGAGCTCGAAGTCGAAGCGCCGGCCTGTGACGGCCGCGACCGAGGCAACTTCGCGCGCAGCCTCGCTGAGCCCCGCAAGTCGGCGGCCGACTGCCTCGCTGGCGGTGCGTGGCACGCGGACATGTTCCAGCGGGCGCGCACGCCATCCACCATCCACGCGAACAAGGTCGCCGTCCACCACGAGCGCCTTCAACACCTCTTCGACGAAGAAGGGATTGCCTTCGGTAAGCGCGTGCAGGCTTCCGATGAATGACGACTCGAACGCGGAGTCGGCGCCGAAGATGGCGCAGAGCATCGCGGCGATTTCCGGCTGGTCGAGTGGGCGCAGTGAAACTTCAGACGCGTTGCGCGCACGATCGAAGTCCGCGAGCAGGCGAGCGAGTCGCGCTCCGACTTCGTCGCTGCGGAACGTGAGCACGAGGACGACGCGTCGCGGTCCGAGTGACCTCGCGAGGTAAAGGACGAGGTCGAGCGTCGCGTCGTCGCTCCACTGCACATCTTCGATCACGACAAGGAGCGGTTGTACCTGGCCGAGGGCGTGCACCGCCTCGGTGAGCGAATGAAAGAGCCGGCGTCGATCTTCTTCGGGGTCGAAGGCTGCGCGCGGAGTGACGTCCGGAAAAATCGAGCGCAGCTCGGGGAAGAGTGTGACGAGCTCGGCGCCCGCCGGTGCGAAGTAGTGCGCGGCGAGTGCGGGCGACGCAGTGATCGATAGGACGCGCACCAGATCGAGCACCGGCCCATACGGCTGCGCGCGTTCGGCTTCGAAGCAGGCGCCTTCGAGCGCGACGAACCCCAATGCGCGCGCCCGCTCGACCATGTCGCGCACGAGGCGCGACTTGCCAACGCCGGCCTCGCCGGAAACAAGCAGGGTGCCGCCGTGTGCGTCGAGTGCGCGTTCGAGCGTGTGGCCGACCGTTGCCAGCGGGGCGGCGCGTCCAATCAGGACAGGACACACAACGTTCGTCGTCAGTTGCACTACGGAGCTCCACGAGAGGGCGAACGCGGAATTATGTCCCGAAGCGACCACTCTTCGCCACGGCGTGTCAGCGTCCGGCGCACGATAATATTGTTTTGCGTCAATGCCGCCGGCGTCTCAAGAACGTGGTACGCAACTAGCTACGTACCATCAACATTCCCGCGAAACGTCCCTTCGCCTCGCTCGTACTACAGGCATGACGCAACCCTCCAGCGAGTTCCTCGATTTTCAGGCGGCCCTCGCCGGAGAGTATTCACTCCAGCGCGAGCTCGGCCGCGGTGGAATGGGGATCGTCTATCTCGCCCGCGACGTCCAGCTCGATCGCGACGTCGCCATCAAGGTGCTTCCGTCAATGCTCGCGCGCACTGCGGAATCACGCGAACGCTTCGTGCGCGAGGCGCGCACTGCCGCCGGTCTCTCGCACCCCAACATCGTCCCCATCCACCGCGTCGGCGAAGCGGGCGGATTCGTTTTCTTCGTCATGAGCTACGTCGAAGGCGAGACGCTCGGCGAGCGACTCCGCACGCGCGGCCCGCTTCCGCCAGCTGAAGCGACGCGCGTGCTGCGCGAAGTTGCCTGGGCATTGGCCTACGCGCATGGCCGCGGCATCGTGCATCGCGATGTAAAGCCGGACAACATTCTCCTCGAGGCGGGTACCGGCCGAGCGCTCGTGACGGACTTTGGTATCGCGCACGGCGGTGCGCACGAAGGTCCGGTCACCGATCCGGGGAAGATCATGGGGACCGCGCACTTCATGAGCCCGGAACAAGCCGCGAACGAACCCATCGACGGACGTAGCGACATCTATGCGCTGGGCGTCGTCGGGTATCTCGCCGTAAGTGGACGTCTGCCGTTCGACGCGCCCAGCGTGCCCGCATTGCTCGTCCGTCAGGCCACCGAGGCGCCGCCGGGCGTGCAGAGCGCGGCGCCTGGACTGCCGCCCGCATTGGCCGCCGCGATCGACCGGTGTCTCGATCGCAATCCAGCAGCGCGATTCCCCGACGGCGAGGCCATGGCGGCTGCCCTCGCTCCTACGCTCGAGGCGCGCCCCGCACTGCCGCCCACATTGCGCGCGTGGCTCGGTGCGCGAAACCCGCTGCTTGTCCCCTACCTCGGGTGGTCTGCAGGGTTCAGCGTCCTCACCCTGGGGAACCTGTACGCGTACGCGACCGGCAACCATCTGGCCGACCCGCTGCTCCTGCTCGCGATTACCTCGCTGCCGCTGCTACCGATTGTCGGCTTCCATCTCAACCAGGCGAATCGGCAGTTTCGCGCCGGACACACTCTCGCCGACTTACGCTCGGCGCTCGAGATCGCGCGGCGTGAGCGGGTCGAGACAGAAGCTCTCGCGCATGGTGGCGCGGAGCCAGCGTCCCATCGCCTGTTGCGAGCCGTCACGGTCGCTTCTGGGACCTGGCTCGGCGTCACCGCCGGGCTTGTCCTTCAAGGCGTGATTCATGAGAATCGCGGCGCTGCCGTATGGGTCATTGCACCAATACTGAGCACGTTGGCGCTCGGGGCGGTGAGCAATGCGCTCGACGTCCAGTTCATTCCCAAAAGGCTGCGCAGCTGGTGGCAGACGGGGGTGCGCGAGCGGCTCTGGAATAGCCGAGCCGGAGAATGGATCGCGCGGCGGCTGGGTGCGCCGGAGCGGTCGCGCGCTGTTGGGGGCGGCGTGTTCCGCGCGACCGAAGCCGCGCTCGGCGTTGCGGCGTCGGAGTTGTTTGCGGCGTTGCCGAAGGCGTTCCGCGAACAGTTGTCCGAGCTGCCGGCAACTGTCGCGGCACTCGAGGCACGGGCCGCGGAAGCGCGCGCAGAGATCGACGAGCTTGCGGCGCTTGCTCCGATGGGTTCTGTCGACGCCAATGTGCTCGACGCGCGACGCAGCACGGCCTCGACGCATCTGGCGGAGAGTGTCGCGGCGCTCGAGGGTGTTCGTCTCGACTTGTTGCGTCTGCACGCCGGCGCGGGCGATCTCGCGCCGCTCACCACGTTGATCGACGCGGCGCGTGTGCTTGGTGCAGACGTGAGCCGTCTTGCGGACGCACAGCGCGAAGTTGCTGGAGCCATGGCTCCGCGACTCCCCGGTGCGCGTCGCGTGGCGACGCCAACCTGACCTAACGGCACACGACGCGAGCGAGCGCAGCGAACCGTTTGTCATCCTGAGCGAGTGCAGCGAACCGTTTGTCGTCCTGAGCGAGCGTAGCGAGTCGAAGGATCTGCACTTCGGGGACAACCAATATTTCGCGGAGTGCGCGACACGAATTGGGTCGCGACGGCGTTGACATCACCCTTGCTGGGACACTGAAGACAGTGGCTCAGGTCGACCGAGTGCAGATGGACCCGCATGCGTCGCCCAAGGTACCGCGGATTCGGCGCGCGATGCTGGCGAATCCATGAGGGTAACGATACCTCGCATCGAACGCTTGAACTGCACGCGCCACAGCCAGTAGAGCATCGTCGCGATTACAGCCACCATCGGCAACACGATGAATGCACGGAACCGGTACGGCTGCGGAATGAACTTCGTGATCTGCCCTAACGACAGCGACGCGATGAAGAGTGCCGCCGACATACGCCACAGATGTCGCGCGAGTCGCTGGCCTCCCTTGAGTGCACCTGACCGCATCACGCGCACATCCCCGACGACGCCGAGGACAGCGAACGTCGTGAACAACAAATATGGACACGCCGGTATGCCATTTCGCCGCCCGCCATTTGCGATGGCCTCGACGCCGAACGTGAGCATGGTGACGCCAACCGCTGACGCGACGAGTATCCCGGCGGCGTTGAGCCACCACCGACGTCGCGAGTCAGCGCTGGCCGGCCTCACCGTCGTCAACGCGGTGATCACCATGTACGACACGATGAGCCCCGCCGGGATATTCACTTCGGGCAGCTTGTTACGCAGGACAGCGAGCGACATCCCGAGCAGCGCCATCGTGAGCATGACATACACGAACAGAATCCCGCTCTTCCGGTGCAACGACGCGCCCTTGGCCGAATACAGCGCGACGAAGCCAAGAATGACTGCGACGCTTCCGGCAAGGATGTGAACGGCATACAACGCTTTCACTGGGCTCTCCCTGGTCGATATAGTGACGCCTACCTCGTCCTATTGGATACCCATACGAAACGGGAAGTTCCAGGTTTCAACCGCCCCGCGAAGACTCGTTCGATCAGCGAACCAGTAGTAATCTTCTTTTTACCACCCAGAACAGGAGAACCGTGAATGTTGCGTCCGAGTTCATCCTCGACCGTCATCGCTGCGGCTCGGCAATAGATCACAGGTGGTGAGTCGATGAGCGACGGTGGCGACGACGTCACACGCCTGTTGGACGAGCTTCGACGTGGCGATTCCGGCGCGGCCGATCGACTTGCTCGCGTCGTGTACGAGCACCTGCATCGTATCGCCGAGAACGCGCTTCGCCGCGAGAACGCAGGGCATACGCTGCAAGCCACGGAGCTCGTCGACGAGGCCTTTGTGCGCCTGCTTGGCCAGCAGGAGACCACGTGGGAAAACCGCTCGCACTTCTACGCTGTCGCGGCGCGCATCATTCGCCGCATCCTCGTGGACCACGTTCGCCGCCGACGCGCCATCAGGCGCGACCACGGCATCCGGGTGACGCTCGACAACGCCTTGAGCGACGAAGGCACCGGAACGCTCGACCTCATCGCGCTCGACATCGCCTTGCAGGAACTGGAGGCTCTTTCGCCACGTCAGGGGCGCGTCGTCGAGCTGCGTTTCTTCGCCGGCCTCGACGTGGACGAAACCGCGGAGGTGCTCTCGATATCACAGGCGACGGTGAAACGAGACTGGACATTCGCCCGCGCCTTCCTGCTGCAGTCACTCTCGGTACCCTGACATGACCAACGTCCCGCTGACACCGCAGCGTCTCGCCGAGATGCAGGATTGCTTCGAGCGTGCGCTCGATCTCCCGAGCGACGAGCGAACGACCTACCTGCGCGCTGTCTCGGCGCGTGACACCGACCTGGCGACGCGGGTGCGAGCGCTGCTCGATGCGCACGCACGGACGGGAAGCGAGTTGCAGAGTCCCGTGTCTGCCGACCTCATGCTCGACGTTGCCCTCGACCGCCGGTTGGGCGGGCACGTGGGCGCGTACGAGATCGTGCGGCTCATCGGCGCGGGTGGAATGGGAACGGTATACGAAGCGGTGCGTGCGGACGACCAGTATCGAAAGCGCGTTGCGGTGAAATTCCTCAGCGTTCAGGCGACGAACGACATCGCAATCCAGCGCTTTCGCCGCGAGCGGCAGATTCTCGCGAACCTCGCGCATCCGAACATCGCCACGCTCATCGACGGCGGCGTCTCGAGCGACGGGCAGCCGTACTTCGTCATGGAGTACATCGAGGGCGAATCGCTCACGCGGTGGTGCGACGCGCGTTCGCTGGCAGTGCCCGCACGGCTCGAACTCTTTCGCCAGGTGTGCGCCGCGGTGCAGTACGCGCACGAGAGCCTCGTTGTGCACCGCGATCTCAAGCCGGCGAACATCCTCGTCACGGGCGACGGCGTGGTGAAGTTGCTCGACTTCGGCATCGCCACGCTGTTGCCATCGGACGGCGACGACTCCCCGGAGTTTCCGCTCACACGCGCGGGCACGCGTGCATTCACGCCCGACTACGCGTCGCCGGAACAGTTGCTCGGGCGTCCCATCGGTACGCGCTCCGACGTCTACGCGCTTGGCGTGGTGCTGTACGAGTTGCTGTGTGGCGCGCGTCCCTTCGAGCTGCGGGGCAAGACACACTCCGAGGTCGAGCGCCTTGTCAGCCAGGAAACGCCCACCAAGCCGAGCGCCGCGCTGGCCGACGATCGCGCAATCGCGCTGTCCGAGCGTTCGCCAGCCAAGGCACGCGGCCGTCTCGAAGGTGACCTGGATGCCGTCGTGATGAAGGCATTGCGCAAGGAGCCGGAGCGTCGCTATGGGTCGGTCGAGGACCTGTCGGCAGACTTGCAACGCTATGCCGACGACCGGCCCGTCTCCGCGCGACCCGACGATTTCGCATATCTGTTCCGGAAGCTCGTGCGGCGCCGACGTGTGGAGACTGTGGCCGTCGCACTCGTACTCGCATCGGTAATTACCGCTGCCGTCGTCTCGACGCGACAAGCGCGCGTGGCCAATGCGGAACGACTCCGCGCGGAGCAGGAGGGCACGCGAGCCACGGAAGTGACCTCGTTCCTCACCACGATGCTCGGCGCCGCCAACCCGGGTTCATTCGGCCGAGACGTGAAGATGCGCGAGGTGCTCGACTCGGCGTCGATCAAGGCGAATGGACTCGCGGGGCGTCCCGCGCTCGAAGGGGAAATCCGCGGCATCATCGGCGGAACGTACCTCGCACTCGGCGAATTCGAGGTGGCTGAGCGGCAATATCGAAGTGCGGTGGCGGCACACCAGCGGGCGGCACCAGGCGGCGACCGGTCAACCGCTGCTGCGATCGCGCGGCTCAGCATGGCGATCGAATTTCAGGGGCGCTACGCCGCCGCCGACACCATGCTGCGCTCATCGACCGCGATGTTCGACCGATTTGGGTATGGGAGTGAAATCGTGCGCGCCGATCATCTGGACAATCGCGCCCGCATCCTGGAATACCTCGGCAAGGCGGCGGAGGCCGAGCCGCTGTTCAGGGACGCGTTGGCGATTCAACGGAGCTTGAAGCCGCGCAATGATTCCGCGCTCGCCTCGGCGTACACGAATCTCGCGGTGGTGCAGAGCGACCTTGGACAGAATGCCGCTGCGGAAACACTGATGGTTGCCGCGCTGGCCGCGGCGAAGCGGGCGTACGGGCCGGTGCATCCGCTCGTCGCCGCGATTCTGTCTCCGCTGGCGTCCATCCAGGAGCGTGCGGGCGCAGTCGCGCGCGCGGACTCCACGTACCTCGAGGGGTTGGCAATGCGGCGGACATTGCTCGGCGACGAGCATCCCGATTACGCATGGTCGATGTTCAACTACGCCGACCATCTGTTGAGTGTCGGTCGCTATGCGGAGTCGGCAGAGTGGGCGCGACGCGTGCTGAAGTTGCGCGGAAAGACGTTGAAGGATTCGCATCCCGCGATATCGACATCCATGGGCCTGCTCGGGCGAGCACTGGGTCGCATGGACTCGCTCGACGTGGCGGAGAAGTGGCTGCGTGAGAGTCTTGCGTTACGCCGGGCGAACTACGAGCCGGGCCACTACTTGATTGCATCGAGTGAGAGCATCCTCGGCGAACATCTCACGTTGCGGAAGCAGTTTCCGCAGGCCGAAACGCTGCTGCTCAAGTCGGAGCGCGCGCTGGTGACTGCGCGCGGGGAGAAGGCGCCGATCGTGGCCGACGCGCGCAAGCGCATCGTGGGGTTGTACGATGCGTGGGGGAAGAAAGACGAAGCTGCGCGGTGGCGGGCCAAGCTTGGTGCGTCGTAAGTCATTAGCCCGCAGCAAGTTACAAACAATGAGCCGTGATCCCGGAAAACTGCGCGTCAGGGGGTGAAGAAAGTGGCGTCCGCCTTCCGGCGGTGTGCCACGCGACGCACCCACTTCCTGGAATGGCCTCATGCGCAATCGTTTCCTTCGTCACGGCGCCATCACCGTTCTCCTTGCAGTCGCAGCGTTCGTGCAGGCTGGCTGCGGCGGCTCCGGTGATTCCTCGCCGATACCCACCACGCCGACGCCGGCGGCGGTGTCCAGCGTCGCCATTTCGGCGCCAACGACGTCGATGACGCTCGGTGCGACGTCCACGTTCACTGCGACGGTGAAGGACGCGTCGGGCAACACGCTGACCGGGCGAGCGGTGAGCTGGTCGTCGAGCGCGGACGCCGTGGCAACGGTGTCACAGAGCGGCGTGGTGACCGCGGTTGCGGCGGGTGTCGCGACCATCCAGGCAACGAGCGAAGGCAAGAGTGGTCAGTCGATCGTCACCGTCATTCCGCCGGTTGCGTCGGTAGTGATGGCGCAGGACAGCATCAACGTGCAGTACGGCGGCACGGCGACGCTCGCGGCGACAGCGCGCGACGCGGCGGGTGTGGCACTCACCGGGCGAACGATCGGTTGGCAGTCGAGCGATCCAACCGTGGCGACGGTGAGCCTGGCGGGTGTGGTCAGCGCAGTGCTGCCTGGTGTCGTCACGATCACGGCGTCGAGTGAGGGAAAGCAGGCGACGATGAAGGTGCGCATCGTGGCGGCCGACATCTCACGCATCATCGACTCGGTACGTCAGGTGTTCAACCTGCCGGCGCTCGGTGGTGCAATCGTCACGCGAAGCGGCGGCATGATCGCTGTTGGAGTTGGCGGTGTGCGACGCTGGGGGACGAACACTCCCGTCACGCTGGACGACAAGTGGCACCTCGGCTCGGACACCAAGACGATGACGGGCCTGCTCGCCGCGATCACCGTAAAGGCAGGACGCGTGGCGTGGACCGACCGCATGACGGCGCGCTATCCAGAACTCGCGCCGATTGCGCGGCCCGAGTTCGCGACGCTGACGCTGCGCGATCTCGCGAACATGCAGTCCGGCATCATCGGCAATCCCGGATTCACGCCAACGGGCACGGCGGCGCAGCAGCGCATTGCGGTGGACAGCTGGGCCGTGCAGCAGCCCGCTGTTTCAGCCTACGGCACGCACTACTACAGCAACGTGAACTACCAGATTCTCGGCGAGATTCTCGGGCGCGCCTGGGGCACCGGTTACGAGCAGGCGTTGCGCGATCGTCTCTGGACGCCGCTCGGCATTACGAGTGGCGGTTTCGGACCGACCACCGCAGTGGGTGCGAGCAATCAGCCGGTCGGTCACGCGCCGAATGGAACGGGTTGGACCGTGTGCGAGGCATGCGACAACTCGTGGGCGACTGGATCCGGGATGGTCCACATGTCGCTGGCCGATTGGTCCAAGGTGTTGCAGGAAGTCCTTCGTGCCGACGCAGGACAGTCGGCGCTGCTCTCCCAGGCGGAGGCGCGCGTGCTGACGACAGGCGTGTCGGTGATATCACCGGCGCAATCGTACGGCATCGGGTGGGTGGTCAATACGTCAGGCCAGCGCTATGTCGCGCATGATGGAACGAACAATCGCAATCGTGCGCGCGCGTCGGTATTTCTGGACACGGGCGTGGCATTCCTGTTGACGACGAATGCTGGCGATCCAGCTGTCGACGGCGGAGTGCCGAACGCGGCGCTCAATGCACTTGGCCCTCGGTTGCAGACGTTCTGGCAAACGGGCAAGTAGTCACGCGCGAAGCCATAACTTCACCCACTGAACGCGCGCTCGATCAACGACCCAAACGGCGCATTGGCTGGCAACGTACCGAACGCCAACCCATGCGCCGTGCCCAAGCGACTGTCGCAGAACGCATCGGCAATCGCGACGTTTCCACTCCGCACAAGACACGACGCCTGAAGTGCCATCGCCATACGCTCGACGATGTGCCGAGATCGCGTCTCGAGCGACTCTGGGTCAGCGCTTAGAGACTTGCGGAGGGAAACGACCGCCGCATCCAGGAGCCGGTTGCCGCCACGCATTGATTCGAGCTCGCCGAAAAACGCATCCGCACTCTCGGGCTCCTTGCGCAGCGCGCGCAACACGTCGAGACATTGGATGTTGCCA
>JBDTMO010000047.1:0-14913 GCA_039934235.1 bacterium
CGCGAAGCTCTACTGGGGGCGCCTCCGCACGATCTTCCAGCGCAGGACGGACGCGAGCCACACGGATTGATCGTTGCCCACCGATTCGGGATCATATCGCGATCCCTCGGGCCACGTCCACATCGTCGATGACCGGATACTTCGCACCGTCCTGCCGGCCGGCGTCTCCGACTACGATTTCGTTCGCGAAAGTGGCCTCCACGCCGCACTGACTGAGCGTGGGCAACTGATCCGCGGCACGCCGGTGTCGATCACCGAACTCGGGGACAGGACCGATGCTCGCTACGTCATCGAGCATCCGCGCCTCGATGTCGTGACATACCCGTACGAATGGGCCTTCCCGGCCCTCAAGGATGCCGCGCTGCTGCAGCTCGATATTCACCTCGAGGCACTGCAGCGCGGGGTGACGCTGAGCGATGCATCGGCGTACAACATCATGTTCGACGGGCCGAGGCCGGTCTTCATCGACTACCTCTCCTTCAGGCGCTATCGCGACGGCGACTTCTGGGCGGGACATCGGCAGTTCTGCGAACAGTTCCTCAACCCCCTTCTGCTCACGGCGCTCAACGGCGTGCCGTATCATGACTGGTATCGCGGCGCGCTCGAGGGCATTGCATCGCATGGCCTCGCGCGCGTGCTGCACCTGCGCAAGAAGCTGTCGTGGAACGTGTTCACCCACGTCACGCTCCAGTCGTCGCTCCAGAAGCCCAGCACGACTGAGACGGCCGCGAAAGTCACGCGTATGTCGCTGCCGCTGGCCGGCCTCCGCAACATCCTTGGCGGCCTGCGCTCGTGGGTCGCCCGGCTCCAGCCGTCGCCACATCGGCCCACGCTCTGGTCCGGCTATGCGACGGACAACTCCTACTCGACGCCGGAAGCGCAGCTGAAGGTCGGCTTCATCAGGAAATTCGCCGCGGCGGTCCGGCCCGGAATCTTGCTGGATCTCGGCTGCAACACCGGCGACTACAGCGTCGCGGCACTCGAGGCGGGCGCCCGCTCGGCGATCGGCTGGGAGTCAGATCACGGTGCACTCGACGCTGCGTACATCCGCGCGCGCGACGCGAAGCTCGCGTTCCTGCCGCTCTATGCGGATCCCGTGAACCCAAGCCCCGCACAGGGGTGGGACGCACGCGAACGCCCGGCACTCACCGAGCGTGTCCGTGCCGACGCTGTCTTCGCGCTCGCGTTCATCCATCACGTCGCCATCGCGCGCAACGTGCCGCTCGAGATGGTGATCGACTGGATCATCGCGCGTGCGCCCAACGGCATCATCGAGTTCGTGCCGAAGTCCGATCCGATGGTGATTCAGCTTCTCCGCCTTCGCGAAGACATCTTCGACGGCTACTCGGAGGAGGCGTTCCTCGCGCACATCCAGGCGCGGGGGGAGATCGTCGAGTCGGTGCGGCTACCCGTGTCGGGGCGGCTGCTCGCGTGGTATCGACGGCGATGAGCAGTCAGGGTAACCGCGTCCGCGGTGTCCCTGTCGAGGTGCCATGCGCGGCGTTGCTGGTCGTCGGTCCTTTCTGGACCTGGCTCCATCTCGAACGCTACAGCATATACCGGACAGAGGCGCTCGTCATGTCCGCGCTGCTGATTGCCGTCGGCATGGCGTACGGGTGGCTCACGCATCGCCTCGCACGCTGGCCCGTGCTGCCCGTGATCATGACGGCCGTCCTGCTCATGATCTCGCTCGACCTCCTGACGTCACGGCCCGGGTGGCGCGCGGTGATCTTCTGCATCCTGCTCGCGGGAACGTGGGCGTTCCGGGACCACATCACACGCATCATCCTCGCCATGGGCGTGGCGTACCTCGCAAGCACGCTCCTGGTTGGAGCGCGACCGGCCGAGCCGGTGTGGAAGTCCCCGCGGCCACCTGCCGCGAGGGATGTTCCGCCTATCGTGCACCTTATCGCCGACGAGCACGGCGGCATCGAGGGGCTCCCGACAGAGATCGCGCTGCTGCGAGAAGAGCGCAATGCACTCACCCGGTTCTACACGGATCGTGGCTTCCGGCTCTTCACGCGAGCGTACAGCCGCTATCACATGACGATGGACGCGATCCCGAACGAGTTCAATTTCACAGAGAGCGCGACGAAATACGGTTGGGTGGACGACCGGGACCCCAACGCCACGCCGGCGTTGCGTGAGAATCGCTACTTCGAGCGGCTGGGCGCCATGGGCTACGAAACGCACATCTACCAGCCGCCGTTCCTCGACTACTGCACCACGACGCACGCTCCATCGCGCTCGTGCCACACGGAGAGCTCCGTCCGGCGGCTGCACGTCCTCAACCTGTCCTGGATGGCCAGCACGTGGTACCTCGGCACAATCTGGCTCACGCAGCACTCGTCGCTGCTTCTGGACGCGCACGACAGTTACGACCGGCTGCGCGGAGGCCTCGCGACGCGCGGTGTATCGCTCCGAGAGTGGCACTGGCCGAATATGCGGCTCGGGCAAGCAGGTGCCGTTTCCCTCGCGCGACACATGGCGAGTGACATCGCGACGACACCACAGCTACGCGGCGCAGCGTACGTCGGGCACCTCCTCCTGCCGCACCTGCCATACCTGATGAACGAGCGTTGCGAGGGACGTGATCACATCACCGACGGCATGGTGCCGGACGTCCTCGGCGAAGAGCGGCTGACGGCAGAGCAGCGACGCGAGCGCTATGTGCTCTACGCCACGCAATTGGAGTGTTTCACGCATCTCGTCGATACGATCGCGGCAAACCTTGCCGCGCGGTCGGGGTCGGATGCGATCATGATCGTCCAGGGAGACCACGGCTCCCGCATCGGGCGGGCACCATCGGTTCACGAGCCGCTATCTCGTGAGTCGTTCACGGACTTCTACTCGGCGCTGTTCGCCATCCGTGCGCCGGGCATTACCCCAGGCGTCGACACCACCACTGTCGCGCTGAACGAGCTGCTGAACCGCTACAGCCAGTCAGGCTTTCGCGACGTGACGATGACGGGCGACGCATCGCCTTTCGTTTATGTCGGCGAGGCGGACACGCCAACCCCACATCTGGTACGTGCGACCGTCCCCGTCGCTTCGCCGCAGCGTTAGCGTGAGCCCCCAGCAATGAGCATCTCAGAGCTCGAGCTCTGACTCGCTCAGGGCTGAAAGCTTCGCGCTCACGCTCATCGCCTTCCGACACCAGCCGACACGCCAGGTTCAGGCCGACCCAGGGCGTTCCAGCGTATGCCTGACGCCCTCGTCGATTGTCGTATCAGGCGACCAGCCAACAAGCGAACGCAGACGCGCGACGTTCACCGGGTCGTGATGCATTTCTTCCGCGCGTGCAGGCAACGCACCGAACTCCAAACGCTGCGCGGCAATCCCTGCCACATCCGAGGCGATCTCGACGAAGCGGCGGACAGTCGTGAGCACACCGGTCGCGAGGTTGACGACTCCCACATCGGCCGCCGGCAGTGCACCAAGTCGCAGCAATCCTTCGACCACATCGGCGACGTACGTGAAGTCACGCTGCTGCATGCCCGCGCTCAAGCGTATTGGCGCTTCCGTTCGCGCGCCGGCCAGAATCGAAGGCAGCAGACGTCCATCATGCTCGCCAGCGCCGTACACCGTGAACAAGCGCGCCGTCACGGCGCGCACGCCGAGCTGGGTTGCACGGTCATGCAAGCGAAGTGTGCCCGCGAGCTTTGTGCGCCCGTACAGCGTCGTCGGCGTCGCAATGGTGTGCTCCTCCAGGTCACCCGGCGCCGTGCCGTACTCCAGCGCAGAGCCCGTGTGCACCACGTGCTGTCCGCGCCAACCGTCGCTCACGAGCTCCGCCATCGCGTCAGCAATCGCCGGCGGAAGGTCGGCGTTCAGTGCACTCGACGCTTGAACATCTCTCTCCGACGTGTCCACTCCATAGCCGGCGAGATTGAACACGATGACGGGTCGCACGCGCGCGACCACGTCGTGCACGACACCCGGCTGCGCGAGATCCGCCGTGACCACCGTTCCGCGAATGCCGAGGTCGCGTAGCATCGCTTCCGTGGAGCGCCTGTCGCGGCCGACGACGGTTAACGCTGCATGCTGCGCGGCAAGTGCACGCGCCACCCATCGTCCGATGAAGCCCGTTACGCCAAGGACAACGACGGGGACGTCGCGATACGCGGCTATGGACGTCGAGCCGGAAGTCATCGCGCGAGCACCGTTAGAACGCCAGCCGCCGGAATCTCCGCGACGACATTTCCGCGCGTGGCAATCACCGCGTCGGGGAGCGCGCCGCGATCAAGCTTGGCGGTTGCGAACGTGATCGCGTAGCGACCGCCAGGAAGCCCACGCACGGTCAATCGCGCCGATTTGGTCGTACGAATGGCGACACCAATGCGGCCGTCAGGATTCCGGAACGCCACGGGCCGAGCTGCAGCTTCGTCGCTCGATGCACCAATGCGCGTGGCACCGAGTTGCGCGGTGCGGAACACCTGCCGCAGAAACCGCGTGCGCGATCCTTCGCGGACGACTGGATGCTTCGCGTCGCTCTCGTCAACGATGTAATAGAGTCCGCCGCGATCCGCGTCGCTGGCGTGCGCCAGCGCGTATTGGCTCCAGGCAGACACGTTCGCGATTGTGAGGTCGTCGAGGAGATCATCAACGTCACTACCGATGTGCTCCAACATTGCCGTCCCGATTGAATCCTGCCTTGCGCGCGCTGCGAACTCGCGCAAGACGCTCTTGGAGTTGATGCGATACCGATGATACGAGAGCTCAGCCAACTCGCCGCGCACGCCGGGCATTGTCCTGATCACGTCGTAATAGCGGAGCGCAGCTTCCATTGCCGTGTTGGACGGAGCGACAAACCGCGCGGCAAATCCGTTCTCGCGCAGGCGCGCTGTGACAGCGACAATCGCTCGGCCGATCGCCGCGCTACTCCAGTCGTCGGTATTGTCCGGTTCGAGAATGATCTCCCAGAGATCCGGCACCAGGCCATACTTGTCACGCAAGTGCATGGAGGTCGCTAGCACAAACTCCGCGTACTCCGCCGCATCGGTGTGGTCGTAGCGCCGGCCTTGCGGGCATTGCCGCAAGAATGAGACGTACGTGACGTTGAGTACCATGCGGCCACCACGCGCTGCGATCGCTTTACGCAGTGGCAACGCCAGCGTCTCGACGGTGCGATCCAATTCGGAAAACTTGAAGCCGTCCCAATTGATGACGCGAGGGTCGTCGTTGTCGTTGACGGTTTCGTATCGCCCGCAACGGTACGCGCTGCCATCGAGACGGCCGGCCATGCCTTCTCGATAATAATCGCGCGTGTTCTCGACTCCGCTGCGCACTTCGAGCCGCAACCGATTCAACCCAAGATCACCCGCGGCCAGGGCAAGCAGCGTGTCGCGGTACAGTGGATACGACGCGCTCTCATGCCCCGCCTGGGCCGTCGCTTCCCATCCAGTCATGGTTTGAAAGCGCGCCGTCGTGTCGACCGCAATGCCGATGGGAATTGGTGAACCGGCACTGCACGCTGATACCAACAGCATGCCAGCAGCGGTCGCACCGCGACAACACGTCTTAACTGAAACGATAGTCAAGCAACTCCGCTGCGCCGTCCACCTTCACGCGCTGGCCCAACTCGGCAGACCGATAGCACGCGGCCAAAACCTCGATCGCATCGCGCCCGTCTTCCGCCGTTGCAGGCGGCGCGCTGCCATCACGAAATGAGGCAAGCGACTTCTCGAGCATGATGCGCGTCGCGGCCATTGCTGGCGCTTTCGGATTCTTCGCGATGGTCACGCGATTGTGCCCCACCTCCTTCCACGCCATGCCCGATGCGCCGAGCTCGACGCGCACATGCGGCTTGGTGCTGCGATACAGTCCGGCGCTTACTCGCGCGCGCCCACCGAACGAAGCGCGCAGCGACGCCTTCTCCGCATCGGCGCGCACTTCGAAGTATTGCGTCTCACCGTGGCACAAACGGTTTTGCACCACCTGCGCCAACCGTCCGCGCGAAAATTCCATCGTCACGAGCGCCACCGAGTCCGACGCTTCTTCGCGCACGCCGCATGTGGACATCGTGGCCGTAACAGCCACAGGCTTTTCGCCAAAGAGCGCGATGAGGTAGTCCGTAAGATGCAGGCCAGCTTCATAGAGCGTTCCCGTCAGCAGCTTGCCGCGCCAGCCCGGTTCCTTCCACGGCGGCAAATCCATGTTCTGCCATGCTTGCGCAAACACCAGTCCTCCGACATCGGGCTTCCCGATCTGGTCACGCAGCGCGCGGAAAATGGGCATCTCGCGGAACTCGTGATTGAGCGCAACGCGACGCTTCGCCTTGACGGCCGCATCGATGATGACTTGCGCATCACGCACACTCGGCGCGAATGGCTTTTCACAGAACACGTTTGCGCCAGCGGCAAGCGACGCGAGGCAGATGTCAACGTGCGAACCGGGAGGCGTTGCGACGACGACCGCATCGAGCGCACCACCGGCAATCGCGGCGTCGAGTGACTCGACGACGGTCACCTTGTGCGCCGCGGCAGCGCGATCGCGCCGCGCTGCGTCGGGATCCACGCCGATCGCCGTGATGCCCGGCAGGCCCGCGAGCGCGGGAAGGTGCAGGTCGTAACCAGCATTGCCCAGCCCAAGGACAGCGATTCTCATGTGAGGACGTTCTCGATACGTGACATCATCCGACCATGTCCGGGTAAGCCTGCACCAATGGGAAGTTGCTGTCCTTCATCTCGGACGCAGCCCAGTGGAGAATTCGCTCGCGCATTTCTGCCGGCACGTCCTTATGACGGTCCGCAGTGCCCCGAACGAACAACTTTGCGTTGGTTTGCAGCACGTGTGGCGGCTGCATCTCGAAAAGGTTCTGGTGCTTTTGCATGTACTTGAAACCGCACTTCTCCACCACGCGCGCCAACTCGGCCTCGCTCAGGGGAGCGACGCCGAGGAAGTCGACCACTTGCCGCACAGTGCCGGGGAGGTCGCGCGTCATCGCTTCGAACTGCACCACGAGGACGTTGGTATTTCGCTGGCTGCGTTCCCACCAGCCCTTCACGTGCGTTGGCCACGTGCCCCACCACATCAAGTCGGCAGACTCGAACCATTCCTCGTACGCTGGCATCGCGGGAGCCATGCCTCCCACATTCGTCGCGATGAAATCCACGCAACTCGCGAAGCACGACACAGGGTGGCGGTACACATAGATGTATCGCGCCTCTGGAGCGGCGGGGCAGAGGTGCGCCGGCATGTGCGTCTTGATGATGCGCGACGGACGTTCGGTGCCGAGCAGCGTTGAGTCCTCCAGCGGAATGCTCTTGCGTCCCTCGAGCCACGGCGCAACGGCGTACAGCGCGGTGCCGGTGGTTTCGAGCGTGCCGTTGCCGCGATGAAGAACCTCGTACACGATATTCTCCATCCACGTCGTGCCGCACTTCATCTGCGTCGCGACGAAGATGTCTTCCGGCCGAGCCACGTAGGTGTCGGCGCGCGCGGCGCTCGCGGCGTCACAACTCCCTGCCGGCAGCGAGACGTCATGGTGCTTCATGCGTACGCGGCGAAAGTCGACCTTCGACACGCGCCCGTACAGCGCGAGGAGTGGCGCGAGCAACACCGCATGGAAGCGGAGGCGGCGCTTGAACGCGTCACGTGCCTTCGCGTCGAGGCCGTAATAGCGTAACCCAACGGACTGCTCGTCTTCCCAGCGAAGCACCGCGGACAGGTGCATCATTGAGATGATGAACAGCGCGACGGCAATGCCGATGATCCACAGTACGATGCGCATCGTCACAACTTCGTCCGGTTCGCGACGCGACGCCAGCGTTGTAGCACTGCGACAACCGTCTCGCAGCGTGCTGAATGTATCCGCGCCACGTCTAGTTTCGTTTGGTGGGCACTGCGTCGCGGCGTCGCGACTTCAATAGTTCGATCAGTGAATCGCGCACGGGGCCGTATTCAGCTTTACTGGCGAGATTGACGCGCTCCGCCGGGTCCGACATGAGGTTGAACAACTCGGCCTGACTGCCCACGGTAATGAGCTTCCACGGCCAGGCTTCGACCGCGCGCACGTTGCCCCGACGGACCGGATACCACGCCAGGCCGCCGCGCGGGATGAGGTCGATTTCAGAGAGAACGGTGTCCGAGACGGCTGCCCCAGTGCTCCCGCTCCACCGACTGGCGAGTGAATGGCCAGGCAACGGCCAGGTCGGGCCGGCGAATCCGAGCACGTCGCCGATTGTAGCCGACACATCGCGAATACTGGCCAAGCCGGGAACGCGGACGCCCGCCGGAACGCGTCCCGGAAGCGACATCACGAGCGGCACCTCGATGGCCTCTCCGTAGACATCGTTGCCGTGTGTGAAGATGCCATGCTCGCCAAACGCTTCGCCGTGATCGCCGAGGACGACGACGAGCGTGTTACGCAGCATACCGCGTTGCTCCAGGGTCGCCAACAGCTGTCCGAGGTTGTCATCGGCATAGGCAATCGCACCGTCGTATGCGTCACGCTGTCTCGCGACGTCGGCACCTGCCAGGAGGTGCTTGGTGGCCACCGATAATTCGCGCGCGCGTGCATGACCCGCCGCGCCTTCGCCGGCCGGCGCGAACATGGTGTCGAACGGCGCGGGCGGGAGATACGGATCGTGTGCGTCGAACACGTTCAGGAACGCGAAGAACGGTCGCGATTTATCCTGGTCGAGCCATGAAACGAAACTCGTGCGGATGTTCGCCGCGTTGCGACGGCCGGGGACATCGTACCAACCGATGACACTCCGTACCGTGTCGAACGACAGGATCCACTTGATCAGCGCAGAGCTGCGCGCGATTTCCCCAGCACTGAGCTGATAGTCTTCCGCGTGGACAAAGTCGCGCAGGAGCCCGTACTCCCAATTCACGAGAATGTGATTGGCTGAGAAGGCGCCGGTGCGATAGCCTCGGGCATTGAGCGCGCCGGCCAGGGTCGGCACGGAGCCATCGAGGGCGGTCTCCCAACTCGCGGAGAACTCATGCGCCCAGCGTCCCGTAAAAAGGCTGGCGTGCGTCGGCAGCGTATAGGGCGCGGTTGCGATGGCGCGATCGAACGCGACGCCCCCTGCCGCAAGTGATGCAAGCTTTGGGGTGGTTGCTCGCGGGTAACCATACACACTCAGGTTGCGCGCGCGCACCGCATCCCAAACAATCACTAGCACGTTCATTGCATCCGGCCGCGCCGCCGGGCGCGCGTTGCGTCGTGTGCTCTCGGCTCGCGCGAACCGGAAATGCACGCCAGCGCCGAGCAGGGCGAGTGAAATGCCTAGCACTGGAAGGCTGATGCGAACCACCCGCCATGTGAACGACTCATACTTGGCCGCGATTCCTCCGACCACCGCACCGACGCCAATGGACAACGCAAGCATCGCCCACCACGTCATCCATGGCAGCATGGTCACGATGCTCAATGCGCCCACGGCCGCGAACACCGTGACTGTCGAGCGAAACGACGCAACGCGCGGCAGCACAAATGCAATCAAGCCGATCGCGAGCGCGAGGATCGCGAACAGGATCAGGTCAGCCAGCGGCGTGACCCAGACGAACTCCCGGCTGAGATACAGGTAACGATGCAATACGAACTTCTGCAGCGTACGCATCACCAGCTCCGCCGCCGCCGTCGCAAACGCGAAGGCGGCGGCAAGACGTACCAGTCCTGCAGCCCGCGTCACGGGCTACACTCGGCGATGCTCGGCAGGAGGCCATCGGCACCGATTGCGATGGCCTTACGGACGTTGGTCATGCGGCAAGTTGGAAGAGTTTGCGCGACGAGTCTTTGCCGTCCCGCAGGAGAAAACGAGTCGTGGAAATCTAGCGGGGCAACATCTGGCATCCATTCATTGCAGGCCTCACTGGGCGCGAGCAGTCCGCCCACTCCTAGTCTGGTCTCGTGCAAAGCACCACTGTTGATGCGCTGCTGCAACACAACGAACGGACGATATCGAATTTACCAAGACGCCCTAGATGTGACGATCATCACTGCAAGGCGTATCACCGCACTCATCTTCAGCGCCACTGCAGACGCGACAGCTGCGGCCAGGATCAACGCACCCCTTCGGATCGTCGTCGCGTTGCTTGCACTCGACCGAGAAACGTTCCGCGATGGACAACACACCGCGCGCCACTCACGTACAGTATTCGTGCTGCTGAATCAGGGGAGCCCAAGGCTCTGTGGCACGCTGCTAACAATGCCTCGGCCGAGATGTCAATGAATTCAATAGCGCGCCGCATGCCGCGCCCGATCCCCGTAAGCGCGATCGAGAGTTTCGCGTGCGAACGCGCTCGTCACGTTGAGCATCGCACTGAGCGCGACGCGACAGGCAAATACCGTGTGAGCATGCATGACTGAGCGCCGCAGCGAGCGCGCATCGGTGGGTGTGGGCGAGGTGCTACTGATCGCGCTGTGCTTCGCCCTCGTCACCGGCGTGAGCGAAGCCATCACCAAGACGTTTCGCATTTTTGTGCTCCATCACATCATCGGTGTCAACCAGGATTTTCCGTGGATGGCGCCACTCGCGTATGTGCTCTTCTACGTGCCGATTGCGCTGATCCTTGTCCTCGCCTTCCGGGTCGTGCGTCGCGAACCGAGGCTGTCGATATTCGTCGGTTTTTTCGCGTTCCTGAGCGTATTTGCGCTCCTGCTGCCGTATACTGAGCTCGCGACCCTGGCCGAGGCGTTCGTGGCGGCGGGCATCGCGGTGCAGGCGTATCGGCTGACCAAGGCCAATCCGGCTCGCACGCGCGGGTGGATGCGCGCCGCCACCATGGGATTGGGCGCCTTTGTCGTGCTGGTTGGCGGTGGTGCGACGGCGTGGCGTGCGATTGCCACTCGGAATGCGATGGGCAACCTGCCACCGTTCACGATAGGCAAGCCGAATGTGCTGCTCATCATCTTCGATACGGTGCGCCGCGCCAACGTGAGCCTGTATGGATACCCGCGACCCACGACCCCAGAAATCGAGCGTTGGGCACGCACGGGGGTCGTGTTCGACCAGGCCATCGCCCCGGCCCCGTGGACCCTCCCAACGCACGCAAGCGTGTTCACGGGCCATCGCCCCGGCGTATTGAGCGTGGATTGGCTCTATGCACTGCCAGACAACGGCCCGCGAACGGTAGCAGAAGTGCTACGCGACAATGGCTACCAGACTGGTGGGTTCGTATCCAATCACTTCTATACGTCATATGAATCGGGCCTCGAACGCGGGTTCGTGCACTACGACGACTATCGCACCTCGCTGCGCCTCATTCTGGCGAATTCGGCCTACGGGCGGTCCGACTTCTTCAACCAGATCATCGATCGGCGCACGTTGAGAGGCGTCGCCTCGGCAGTGCGGCACCTGGACTTCCGGCGCGCTATTCGCCCGTCCCACGTTCCGCGCCTGGCTCCGGAGGTCACCGCAGCATTTCTCGACTGGCAAAAGGAATCAGGCGACCGTCCATTCTTCGCGTTCCTCAACTACATGGGTGGGCACAAGCCGTATCGCTCTGATCCCACATGGATCGCGAAGTTCAAGTCGACGCCTGGGCGAAAAACCGATGAATACGACGCCGCTATCGCGCGCCTCGATCACGAAGTCGGACGGATCCTGGATACACTCGAGCGACGGGGTGTGTTGAAGAACACGCTCGTGATCTTTGCTGCCGACCACGGCGAGCAATTCGGCGAGCATGGGCTCGAGGAGCACGGCAACAGCCTCTATCGAGAATTGCTCGAGGTTCCGCTGGTGATGTCGCTGCCGTCACGGATTCCCGGCGGCCAACGCGTCGGTGCGCCGGTCTCGCTCCGCGACGTTGGCGCGACGATTCTCGACATCACGGGCAATGCCGATAAACGCCGATTTCCAGGGTCGTCACTTGCGCAGTACTGGAGCGCGACGCCTCCGGCGGCCGCTGGGTCGATCCTGTCGGAACTCACCAAGGGCGTGAACGTCGAAAAGAATTTCCGCAACAGCCTCGGCGGGCTGCAGTCGCTCATCGACAGTCGATTCCACTACATCCACAACGATGTCGGCGACGAGGAGCTCTACGAGCGCGGCACCGATAGCGCGGAAGCCAGGAATCTCGCGAAGGATCCCGCTATGCGCGCAGAATTGGAGCGGTTTCGGCGTGAGCTTGCCGCCGCGAGGGCCGACGTGGCCGAGCAGTCGCCTCCCCCGAATTGAAAACCAACAGCCATCACGGAACACGCGGATAGTGCATGAAGCAGTACCCGAGTGTTCCGCGCAATCTCTGATCAGTTCGCAGTTGCTCCAGGCAACCGTCGTTCGCCAAGCGCCAGGCGCTACACGGCAGCGACGCGCGGTTTCACGCCGCGAGCACCCTCGTACAGGATCCGCCCCAAAAACCGAAAGCCGTGCCGCACCACGCGCGACTTCATTTCGCCACCCGCGCGCGCGCGCTCGTGGCTGCTCACCTCGACAATCTTCTGCCCCGACCGCAGCGCATTCGCGATGATCTCGATTTCCATCTCGAAATTGGCCGACGTATACGCGTAGTCGAAAAAGACGTTTCGGCGAAACAGCTTGAAGCCGTTGAGCGCATCGGAGAGATAGCGCCCCATGCAGAGCCCCAGCGTCGCGCTCAGGAACACGTTGCCCAGTGCGCGCACGTGGTGATACTCCTCGCTGCCACCGACCACCCGCGAGCCGATCACCAATCCGACGCCGTCCTTCATGGCCGCCAGAAAACCGGGAATCTCTTCCACGCGGTGGGAGTAGTCTGCATCGAGCATCATGAGCAGGTCACCCGTGGAAGCCTCGAAGCCCGTGCGAAGCGCGATCCCCTTTCCGGAGCGCTTCTTCGTATTGGGAACGACGATCGCGCCCTTGGCGCGCGCGAGTTCCGCGGTGCGATCAGTCGACCGGTCGTCGACCACGATGACCTCGACGGTATAGCCGGCAAGCGTGGGGATGACCCGATTGAGGTCGTCCAGCACCTGCGGCAAAGTCACTTCCTCGTTCTTCGCGGGGATGATGATGCTGAGGGTACTCATTGATCCTGGAAAACGGGGCGGGGAACCGGCGGGTACTTCGCGAGAAAACTACCCTCCAGTGACGCGAGGGGCTCCCTTTGGCAACGTTTTGGAGCGGCGCGACAACAGCTAGGCGGGCTTCCGACCCACCACTGTCTTGAAGGCCATGAGGCTGCGCATACCACCATCGACGAATACCGGCTCGAATCCGTTACGCCGGAGCACGTCTCGGCCCTCGTCGGACGAGCGCAGCTTGGAAATCTCGTCAGGGTGAAATTGGAAGTGGTCGGCCTGCGGCTTCCGGAAATTGATGAATTTTTCGACGAGCCTCAGCCCCTTCTGCGGGAGCGAGTCCGTGGCGGGCCACAGCAGCAGGATCGGGGCACCCGGCGCCAGGGTGCGGTGGAACTCCCGGAGCATGGCGTCGATCAAGTCGTGCGTGAAATGCTCCATCACGCCCACGTTCCAGATCCCGTCCACCTGCCCGTCGCCGAACGGCATGCGGAAGGCGTCGGCACCGACCTTGACGTCCATGATCGGATGCACCTGGGCAAGCACCGGCACGATGATGTCCGCTGCAACGAGCACGCGTTTTCCGCCGCGCTTGTCGATGCGCATGGATGTTTCCGCGGTGCCAGACCCGGCTTCGACGAACACGCCGTCTGCCGGAAAGAAGTGATCGACGAACCAGGCCACCGTGCGCGCGAACACCTGCTTGCGGTACAGGCTGAAGAACTTCGACGAAAACAATTCCTGATTCGAGTGGCTCCAGTGCTTTGTCCAGTCACTGAATTCCGGCTTGTTGCGCGCGTCTTCCGGCCGCAGATCGGCAATGCCGTCTACGATAGGGAAACTGGCGCCGCAGCCGGTGCACTTGAGCCCATCGCCGCTCTCCACAATGGAGGCTCGGCAGAGGGGACATGCGAATCGGCTGACAATGCCGCGGGCCGCGGGGCCGAGGCTCACGACAAGCCCTCGAAGAGCTGCCGGTTGTCGGAGAGCCATTCCACCAGTTTGCCCACGCCCTGCGCCGGCACGATGGCGGGCGCCCACTTGAATTCGTTTGCCGCGCGCCGGATGTCAGCGACAAACACCTTTTGGTCGCCAGGACGCCAATCCGCGTGCGTGTACTGGAGACGCTCGCCGAAGCGCACCTCGAGCAGGTCGATCAATTCGAGCAACGACATGGTGGACGCCGGACCGCCGCCGATGTTGTACGCACGCCCCGCGGTTTTGTCGATGTGCGTGATGGCCAGGTCGTACGCCGCGACGAGATCCTCGACGTGGAGCACGTCGCGCACCTGCTTGCCGTCGCCGTAGATGGTGACCGGCTTGCCCTGGAGCGCGCGAATCGAGAACCAGGCAACCCAGCCCTGGTCTTCAAGGCCAAACTGCCGCGGACCGTAGATGCACGACTGGCGGAACGCCACGGTCCTCAAGTCATACATGCGCGCGTAGTCGATGACGTACTGGTCGCCACATCCTTTGGAGCATCCGTACGGCGAATAGAAATCGAGCGGGCGATCTTCGTCGGCGCCAAAGGGCAGGCCGTCGTATTCGTACCGCGTGCCGCGGTCCACGACGCCGACGTCCGCCATCTTGCCGTACACCTTGTTCGTCGACGCGTAGATGACGATAGGCCTGGCCGACGAAGTACGCACGGCCTCGAGCACGTTGAAGGTGCCCATGGCGTTGATGGCGAAGTCCGTGGCGGGGTCGGTGACGGACGTGGTGACCGCAACTTGCGCCGCCAGGTGGAATACCACTTCAGACTCCTCGACGGCGCGCTGAAACTCGGCGTCCGGCGTGCGTACGTCGCCACGGAGGATCGTGAGGTTGGCGCCGTACGTCTCCTGAAGCCAACGCGCGTTGGACTCGGTGCCGTACCGCTTGAAGTTGTCGAAAATGGTGACATTGGCGCCGCGCGCGAGATAGTGCGCAGCGGTGTTGCTCCCGATGAAGCCCGCACC
>JBDTMO010000048.1:0-14784 GCA_039934235.1 bacterium
CAAGGTTCATGTCGCACGCTCGGCGAGCGACATTGCTGCCACAAACACAGTCACAGTACGGCGACGCAGCCGCTGAAGAGGAAGAAGGCTCTTAAACCGTTCCACCCACCCACGGAGAACACGATGCTCATCGCCCTCGCACTGCTGACCGCCCTTCACAGCACTCCCGCCACCGACTCCATTCCCGGCACCTGGCTGCTCAGTGGGGATGTTGCCGGCAATGAGATAAAGGTCACGTGCGTGATCAGTCAGTCCGGCACCACGCTCAGCGGAAACTGCTCGAACGCGACGACCCCGCCGCTTCCGCTCACGGGCGAGGCAAAGGACGGGAAGTACACGTTCCAGTACGAAGTTGACTACCAAGGGCAGGCGCTAACGGTCATCTATTCTGCGACGTTCGTGTCGCCGAAAGACATCAAGGGAACGATAGACGTCAAGCCAGTGGGAGCCTCTGGGACGTTCACCGCAACACGCGCACCCGCAAAGCCATAACGACCCATACTCCTACTCCACGCGTCATGACCATGCACTCGCTCCGCCGCGCCGTCTCTGCGGTCGTGTTCCTGCTCGCGACCGCCCTGGTGTCTGGCGCGTGGAGGAGCCCCGCGCCTCGCATCCTTGTCTTTTCCAAGACGGCTGGCTTCCGCCACACGTCTATCGAACCTGGCATCGTGGCGATCAAGAAGCTCGGGCAGGAGAACGGGTTTGCCGTCGATGCGACGGAAGACGCGGGCGCGTTCACGGATAAGAACCTGAAGCAGTATCAGACCGTGGTCTTCCTCAGTACGACCGGCGACGTGCTGAACGCGCAGCAGCAGGACGCGTTCGAGCGGTACATCCAGGCAGGCGGCGGTTGGGTTGGCATCCATTCGGCAACCGACACCGAGTATGACTGGCCGTGGTACGGTCGGCTCGCGGGAGCCTACTTCACGAGCCATCCGCTCGACCCGAACGTCCGCAAGGGAACGTTCCGTGTGCTCGACAAGAACCATCCCTCCACCGCTGGTCTGCCTGACGTCTGGGAGCGTGAGGACGAGTTTTACAACTTCAAGTCGATCTCGCCGGACATTCACGTCCTCATCGACATCGACGAGAAGAGTTACAAGGGCGGGTCGAATGGCGACCACCACCCAATGAGCTGGTACCACGCATTCGACGGTGGCCGCGCGTTTTACACCAACATGGGGCACACCGACGCGACGTTCACCGAAGCACCCTTCCTGCGCCACCTGCTCGGCGGACTTCGCTACGCGATGGGAAAGGGCAGGCTCGACTACACGAAGGCTCGGCCGGAGGAGAACCGCTTTACCAAGGTCGTTCTCGCCGAGGTGTTGAACGAGCCCGTTGAGTTGGCCGTTCTTCCACATGATCGCGTGCTCGTTGTCGAACGGCACGGCGCGGTGAAGCTCTACTCGCCGGTGACCAAGCGCCTGACGACGATCGCCACGATCAAGGTGAGTTCGAAGTACGCGGACAGCAGCGAGGCGGAGGACGGGCTGTTGGGTCTCGCCGCAGATCCTGGTTTTGCACGCAACAACTGGGTCTACATGTACTACTCGCCGAGCGGGCCGGCGCCCAGGAATGTTCTGGCGCGGTTTACGATGAAGGGCGATTCGCTCGACCTGACGTCGGAAAAGATCCTGCTCGAAGTGCCGGTGCAGCGTGACCAGTGCTGTCACACCGGCGGCTCCATCGCCTTTGATGCACACGGGAACTTATTCTTGTCCACGGGCGACAATTCAAGCCCGCGGGCCACGGGTTATGCGCCCATCGACGAGCGCCCCGATCGCATACCGTGGGACGCGCAGAAGTCGTCCGCCAACACCAACGATTTCCGCGGAAAGATTCTCCGCATTCACCCCGAGCCGGACGGTCGCTACACCATTCCCGCGGGGAACCTCTTCGCCGCCGGCGTGCCGAAGACGCGGCCCGAGATCTACACGATGGGTCACCGCAATCCGTATCGCATTGCGATTGACCAGCACACCGGGTTTCTGTATTGGGGCGACGTTGGCCCCGATGCCACGCGTGACTCCGTTGATCGTGGCCCCGCGGGTTATGACGAAGTTGGGCAGGCGCGCCGCGCCGGCAACTTTGGCTGGCCATACTTCGTCGCCGACAACAAGGCGTACTCACACGTCGACTTTACGACGATGAGCGCGCACGGCGTGTTCGATCCGGCGCACCCGGTCAATGAGTCGCCCAACAACACGGGCGTGCGCGATCTGCCACCGGCGGAGAGTGCATTCATCTGGTATCCCGCCGGGCCGTCTGCCGAGTTCCCGATCGTGGGTACTGGCGGTCGCACCGCGATGGCGGGACCGGTCTACTATCGCAGCGATTTCGAGACTGCTGCGCACGCGTTCCCGCAGTACTACGACGGAAAGTTTTTCGAGTACGAATGGATGCGCGGCTGGATCATGGCCGTAACCATGAACGCGAATGGCGATCTGGCGGCGATGGAGCGCTTCATGCCGAGCCAGAAGTTCAGCAACCCGATCGACATGGCGTTCGCGCCGAACGGCGACCTGTACATGCTCGAATACGGAACGCGTTGGTTCCAGGGGAACGACGATGCGCGTCTCGTGCGGATCGAGTACAACTCGGGTAATCGCGCGCCGACCGCGATCGCAGCCGTGGACAAGGCTGCAGGCGCGACTCCGTTACGCGTCACGCTTACGTCGACAGGCACGGCGGACGCAGACGGCGACGCGATTCGGTACCAATGGACGATCCGTCGCGGGAACGGCACGGTGTTCCGCACCGTTTCGCAACCCAACCCGACGCTGACGCTCGACCAGCCTGGCATCTACACCGCCTCGCTCACGGCGACCGATTCCAAAGGCGCGCATGGGTCCGCGCAGGTGCAAGTCGTCGCCGGCAATGAGCCGCCGAAGGTTGCGATCGATCTGGCGGGCGGCAATCAGACATTCTTCTTCCCCGGCACGCCCATTCGGTACGCGGTGCACGTCACCGATCGCGAAGACGGATCGCTCGAGAGCGGAAGTATCGCAGCGGAGCGTGTGATGGTGAGTGCGGAATACCTCAAGGAGGGCATTCCCAAACCAGTCGTCATTCAGGGCCACCAGTCCCCTGCGCCAGCACCGCACGCAGAAGCCAAGCAGCTCATCCAGAGCGGCACCTGTCTGTCATGTCACCAGATGAGCGCGAAGTCCATCGGACCGGCGTATGAAGCAGTCGCGCAGAAGTATCGTGGCGACACAACCGCGGCGAAGCGCCTCGCGACAAAGATTCGCGAAGGCGGAACCGGGGTGTGGGGTCAGGTGATGATGCCGCCGCATCCTCAGCTCACCGATGCGCAGGCCTCACGGATCGCGGCGTACGTCCTCAGCCTCGGCGCTGCGCCGCGCACGCCATCACTGCCTGTTAGCGGCACGTACTCCCCTGGCGTTACGCAAGACAGCTCAGGGAAAGGTGCCGTGGTTCTTCGCGCCTCGTACACCGACAAGGGCGCATTCGGTCTCCTCGGCACTCCGGCGGAACAGAGTATGGTGCTCCGCGTTCCGACAGTGATTGTAGCCACGGGCGAGGTCAGTGACGGCGTGACGAAGTTCAGTGGGCCGCAGGCGCCTGTGGAAATCACCATCGGCACGAAGTCCGGCGCGTACGTCGGCTTCAAGGCACTCGACCTGACGGGCATTTCGGAGGTTGTGTTCTCGGCGAGCGCGCCCGTGCAGTATCTCAACTGCGTTGGTGGAAAGGTGGAAGTGCGGCTCGGCTCACCTACCGGCACGCTGTTAGGCGAGACACCGGCCATCGAGCCGGCCGCAGCGATGGGGGGCCAAACGATGCTTCGCGCGGCGCTGCAGCCCACAGCCGGTGTGCACGACATCTATTTCGTATTCCGAAACCCGCAGGCTAAAGACGGGCAGAACCTCTTGGTGCTGACTACCGCAACGTTCGGGAACGCGGCGCGGTGACAGCAGCGGCGTAGAGCTCGGGGCATTTACCCAACGCTGTTCACATAAGGGCTGTCATACCCTTAGGCGCGGAGCAGGTGTGGAGGGCTCAGTGTGCGCATCTGTATCTAAGCGTGGAGTTGCAGGCGACGAGGTACCGTCAGCAAACAGGAGTACGTCCGGCCGCGTGCGCACTCTGGACTCCGCACCGGCCGACTGTATGTTGTCGATGCAACCGATGTAGACATTTCCTCCATCTCGGCGCACTCGACAGTGAAAGCGGATTACGCGGTTCGGAGCGCAGCAAGTCAGCGTCCGCCGAGTGTCGTCGAGGTGGGAAGCTGGCAGTTGATCATCGGCGACGACCGGATGGTGTATTCGGCTGATGCGCGCCGTGTTGTCGGCCTCAAGGACGAGAGCGCCGATGAGTCGCCGGAATACTTGTTCGCTCATGCGTATCCGGATGACGTAGCCGCCTTTCGTACAGCGTGGGCTCGCGCGTGCGGTGGTGCGCCGCTCGATATCGAGACGCGGTTCGTCCGCGCCGATGGCACGATTCGGCACTTCCACCTTCGGGCGGAATACATCGCGTCTGCTGCGACGCAGTCGGCGCGCCTGTGGGGCACGATCCACGACATCACGGATCATCCGCGCGTCTCCGGGCTGGTGAGGGCGACGGAAGTCGCTCGTGCGGAGGCCGAAGAAGCACGCATGCAGGCAGGGCGGATCCTCGAGAGCGTCAGCGATGCGTTCGTCGCGCTCGACCGCGACTGGCGGTACACGCACGTGAACGCAAAAGCCGCGTCCATCTTCGGACGCACCACAGAGCAGATGATCGGGAAGCACATCTGGACGGAGTTTCCCGAGGGCGTCGGCCAGCCGTTCTACCATGCCTATCGTCGCGCGATGGACGAACGGGTGTTCGTTTTTCTCGAAGATTATTACGAGCCCTACGATCTCTGGTTCGAGAGCCGAATCCATCCGTCACCCGATGGCATCGCAGTCTTCTTTCACGACGTGACTGCGCGGCATCGCGCCGAGCAAATCCGGCGCGAATGGGAAGAACGCTTTCGCCAACTCGCCGACAACATCGAAGAAGTGTTCTGGCTCGCCAGCGTTCCCTCTGGTGAACTCATTTACGTCAGTCCGGCGTTCGAAGCTATCTGGGGGCGTCCCTGCTCTGATCTGTACGCGGCGCCACAGCTCTGGTCGGACCTCATCCACCCGGAGGATCGGGCTGCGGTGCAGTCCGCCGCGACCCGCCACGCGACGGACACGTACGACGAGGAGTACCGCATTGTGCGTCCAGACGGAACGATTCGGTGGATCGCCGATCGCGCGTTTCCAATACGCGATGACAGCGGATCTGTCTATCGAGTCGCCGGGGTCGCGCAGGACATCACCGAGCGGCACGAGGCGCAGGACGCGATCTGGAACGTCGCGACGGGCCTTACCACGACGCTCGAAAGCATCACCGACGCGTTTTACACACTCGATACAGAATGGCGCTTCGCGTACGTGAACTACGAAGCCGAGCGACTGCTCAAGCATTCGCGAGAAGAACTCGTTGGCCAGGCCGTGTGGAGCGTATTTCCGGAATCGGTGGGCACGTCGTTTCATCACCAGTTCGTGCGCTCGATGAGGGAAAACGTCGTCGTCAAGTTCGAAGACTACTATCCTCCGTTCGAGCGATGGTTCGAAGTGCGTGCCTTTCCATCGGCGCAGGGGCTCGCGGTGTATTTCCTTGACGTGACCGAGCGCCGCAACATGCTCGATGAACTGCGCTCGAGCGAAGAAACCCTTCGCCATCGGACGCAACAGCTCAACCTGGCGCTCGGCGCGGCGCGCCTTGGCGTCTGGAGTTGGGATCTAAGGACCAACCTCGTGACGACGCTGCAGGGTGACGGCCCCGCCTGTGGACTGCCTGAGGGGACGTACCCTTCCACCGGTGATGCGTTCAAGGAACTCGTGCATCCCGAGGATCGCGCGTGGGTGACTCAGCGCTTGCGCGAGTCGGCCGCACGGGGAATTGATTACCAGGCGGAATTCCGCATCGTGTCGCCAGACCAAGAAGTTCGCTGGGTTTCGTCGCAGGGACATTGGTCGCTTGATGCGAGTGGGGCACCTGAAGTAATGATCGGTGCAGACCTCGACATCACCGAGCGACGCGCAACGGCGAACGAGCTCCGCGCCCTCGCGCTGCGACTCGACTCGGTGCAGGACGCCGAGCGCGCCACGATCGCGCGCGAGGTGCATGATGATCTGGGTCAGGCGCTCACCGTCCTTCGCATGGATTCCACGCGACTCGGCCGCCTGACAACGGAGAATCCAGAGCTCACCGCACTCGTTGCGGAAATGACGGATGTGATCGATGCCACGCTTCAGCGCACGCGCTCCATTGCGATGGCGCTGCATCCGACAGTGCTCGACGACCTCGGGCTTGGCGCGGCGATCGAGCTTCACGCAGCGCTCGTGGCGCGGCGCACCGGACTCGAGATGACGCTCGAGCTTGAACCAGTTACTGTCGACATCGGTCGTGCGCGGGCCGCGTATCGCGTCATGCAGGAGAGTCTGACGAACGTCGTTCGTCACGCAGAAGCGAAAAGCGTCATCATACGCCTCACAGGACACGCGGAAGAACTGCTCCTCGAGGTGATCGATGACGGATGCGGTATCCAGCCAGGACAGCTAGGCGGCGCCGGCTCCCTCGGGCTCCTGGGTATGCGCGAACGCGCGGCGGCCTTTGGCGGGAGCGTCCAGATCGTCGCACTCGATGTGTGTGGCACCGCCGTGAAGCTGCGACTGCCTCTGCCGATGAGCACTCCCGGAGACTCGGCGTGATCCGTGTACTGATCGCGGACGATCATGCCTTGGTCCGGCGCGGGCTTCGCAATGCGCTCGAACCGTTCAACGACATCGTGGTTGTCGGCGAGGCGGTTACGGGCGCAGAGGTCATTCCCGCAGTGACGCAGACGCGACCTGATGTCCTTCTGCTCGACATTGCAATGCCGGGGGGCAATTTCCTGGATGTGCTCGAGCACTTGCGGCGACATGAGCCGAAAGTGCGAACGTTGGTGGTGAGCATGCACGCGGAGGCGTTGTACGCCAAACGCGCGATCCGCGCGGGCGCTGCGGGTTACATCAACAAGAGTCGTGCTGAAGACGAACTTCTCACAGCGATACGGGAAGTGGGTCGCGGCCGGCGTTATGTGAGCCCTGAGCTTGCGCAGGAACTTGCGGCGGAACTCGCATCTGGCCGTGGTGCAACGCCGCACGATGCGCTCACCAATCGCGAACACGAGGTATTGCTGCTTCTCGCCTCGGGACTCACGGCGTCGCAGGTCGCAGGCAACCTTGGGCTCAGCGTAAAGACGGTGAGCACCCATCGCACGCGATTGCTCGCAAAAATGAATCTCGCGACGAACGCCGACCTCGTGCGGTACGCGCTGGCGCACGGACTGATCAGCTGACCGCGGTGGGGTAGGACAACGTCCTACGCCATGTTGGGACAGGCGCCAATTGGTCCTGAACCCGCACGCTGCGATTCTTCCTTCAGGCATCACTTCTGACAGGATAGGCGCGTGCGAGTTCTCGTCGTGGACGACACACAATCAGTGCGTGAGCGCCTCGCGGCGATGATCGCCGCAATCGCGGGCGTCGAGCGGGTCACGCAAGAGGCGGATGGCCTGGCAGGACTCGCGGCTATCGCGATGGAGGCGCCGGACGTTGTCGTGCTCGACATCCGGATGCCGCGCGTGAACGGCTTCCAGCTACTCGCTGAACTGAACGGCCGGGCGGAAAGTCCGACGTGCATCGTCGTGAGCAATCATGCCGAGTACACCCGACATGCGCTGCTCGCCGGCGCCAGCTACTTCTTTGACAAGTCCACGGAGATTGACGCGTTGCTCGCGACGATTGGTGCGCTCGCATTGCGGCGAAGGGCGTCGTGATGATGGCGCCCGCCCCACTGAACGTGCTGATCGTTGATGACAGCGAGGCCGATTTCCTGAGCACGCGGGACCTGCTGGCGCGCGCTGACGAGACAGCATTCGTGGCGCGATGGGCTCCGAGCTATGAGGCGGGACTCGCAGCCATCGTCGCTGACCGACCCGATGTATGTCTTGTGGACTACGACCTCGACGGTCACGAGGGTGAAGATTTCGTGCGCGACGCACAGCGTCAGGGGGCGCTGGCAGCGATGGTCCTGCTCGCCGGATACGAGTCGCTTGGACATGTGGCGGAAACCCACAATTCTGGCGTGGACAACTCTCTTCTCAAGTGGAAGCTGACGCCGACATTGCTCGAGCGGAGCGTGCATCACGCTATCGAGATTCATCGGATGCGTGCGCAAGTGCAGGAGTTGCACCAACGATTCCACGATCTCGCCGATAGCGCGGGCGTGATCTATTTCGAGTGTGATCCGCAAAGCAAGCGACCGATGTACGTGAGCCCCGCCTATGAGTCGCTGGTCGGGCAATCGTGTGCGGATGCGTGTGGCATGCCCCGCGCGTGGCTTCAGTACGTGCACACCGATGATCACGACCGCGTGCTCGCGAGCCTGGACGATTCCCGTTACGACGACCTGGAGTTTCGTGTCGTGCGACGTGATGGGAGCGTACGGTGGTTTCGGTGTCGTGCGCAGCACGTGGAGAGTGCCTCGGGCCGAGTGAGCCGCGTGGTCGGCATTGCGGAGGACGTCAGCACGCTGAGGATGGCAGAACGTCGCGCCGCAGCGACGAACCGACTCGAGACCCTCGGCCGCCTCGCTGGTGGCGTGGCCCACGATGTCATCAACATGCTCTCGGCCATTATCGGCGAGGCCGAGCAGCTCCGCTATCGTCTAACGGCGGATGATCCGCTGCATTCGGGCGTGCAGGAGATCATCGATGAGTCGTGGCGTGCGTCGCATCTTACGCGGCAGCTGCTCACGTTCGGACGCGCGAAGTCTGGCGCGCAGGAGGAGTTGCGCGTGAGCGAGTTGGTGCGGAGGGTCGAGCGAATGCTGCATCATCTCGTCGGCACGAACGTCGAGCTTGTGACGGTCCTGCCTGACGATGCGGGGTGCGTTGTTGCCGACGTCTGCGACGTCGAGCAGGTCGTGTTGAATCTTGTTGTCAATGCCAGAGATGCGATGCCGAACGGTGGTCGTCTCAGGATTTCGACCGGGAATGTGCGTGTCGGTGCTGATTACGCGATGCATGCGGACGTCGCGCCTGGCGATTACGTCGTGCTGTCTGTAAACGACGACGGCGTCGGCATGACGGACGATGTGTTAGCGCACATCTTCGAGCCATTCTTTACCACGAAGGAGCAAGAGGGTGGCTCTGGTCTCGGACTGTGCACGGTGCGTGATCTCGTCGAGCGCAACGGCGGCGCCATCAATGTGCAGACGGAGTGGGGTCGTGGATCGACCTTTACGGTGCTCTTGCCGAGGGCGCGTGGGGAGTTAGCGGGTGCGGAGTGCGCGGCCTAGCGGGTTGCTGACATTGAGGGGTTTTTGGCCCGCGCCTGGTAATTCAACACGCCGGTGATCGGAAACTCGACGCCGAGGCACCCATCGCCCCGCCCTCCGTTATCAACATCCCGACCCGCTGTTCGCTACAGTCTAATCTTACTCGCCGAGACTCCCGATCACGCTGAACCAAGACATCAGCAGGGGCGGAACGGCGTTTGGGGGCGGTCAGCTCCGCCCCCATTGACGCAGCGGATCGACGTACGTGACGCGAGTCCCCGGCGGAGCGATGAAGGAAAAGATTCCAGCCGAAAGCGGTTCGTCCACTTGCACATCGTTGAGTGATACGGACGCTACCTCTTTCCCGTCCGCGATTCCCGTGAGGCGAATGAGGATCTGCAAATCATCATCCACCAAGCGCTCATACTCGTCCACACCTAGCCAGTAACCAGAAGGTCGTGACTCTCCATCGGGGACAGCGCCCGTGCGACGACGTGTCGCGCGAACACGCCGAGCCATCACGTGGTCGTGCCATCGCTCGTCTCCGACGGTTTCGAAGACCCAATCCGATGCGGCAAGCGAAGGGTTCAGAAGCGGAAACAGGATGAGCCGGCTCTGCACGGAAGGCATGTCAACAATACCGGTGGGTGCGCGCTCTACTGTCCACCGAGGATCATCCGAGATGGGTTCGCTGGAATACAGTACGCCCTGTATCGGATGGTAGACCAAGCTCGTGTCCTCGGCGACAAGCACGACATCCGCCTGCCCATCGAAAGGGGCCAGCTCGTCTCGCCAGCGCGCTGGAGGCTCCCACCAAACGCGCCACGAAAAGAGGCTAGGCCCATGTGCAGCGCCACTAGTGGCGTATGTCCGAACACTCTTCAGGTCCGCGCCTAGCGCCGCCGCTGCCCGTACAGCGAGTTGTGCGAGCGCAGTATCTTCGCAAGAAACGGTGGCACTGAGCGTCAGTGTGCGGAAATCATTCCGCACACTGCGCTGCGCGTGGAAAATGCTCGGCAACATGGAGTCCATCAATTCAAGCGAGTATGTGAGGACACACAACGACTGGCGATACCGCGCACGAGCTCGCACTGTTATTCCTGGCAGCGAATCCGCATCGCGCTGGGCAAATGGCTGATGCCGATGGTAGAATGGCGATCGAGATGACTTGGCAGTTGCATCAATGGCAGTGGCGCTTTCACACTGAACGAGTCGTGCTTTGAGCGGCCGGTTCCGCAGCTCGCTCACCCGTAGCGCACGCCGGGAGATCGGATTCAGCGCAGCAGTGAAGATCGGATCGAACACGAAGTCCATGCAGCCGTCTATCAGCTGCCTTGTGGTACGACGTGCGATGCTGGCGTCGCGACATGTTGCGAGAGAGGCAGAGACTTCTCGGTTGCGGTGCGCTCGCGGGTGCTCATGACGGACGCGGCGCTCAGCGCCGGCACGTATCACGCGCGCATCGAGCGCTCGTAGATTACATGCGGCATCCGAAGCGCTCAAAGTTCGGAGTCAGGTCAGCACGTCAAGACGGTTCCAGATCCACGTGATTCCGTGATTGGCCCCAGCACGTTATAGCCTGACGCGCTCGATTCTGAAGTGAGCGACAGTAGGCACTGATCCCTCTACGATCCCGCCCTTAGGAGTCGCATGAATCGCAAACTGATTCGCTGCATTCTCGCGCTCATTCTCGCCCTCGCGCCTGCTGGTGCGCAGCAATCGCCGCCGCTGTACCGTGATCTTGGAACACTGACGCACCCCATCGCGACGAAGTCGGCGAAGGCGCAAGCGTATTTCGATCAAGGGCTTCGCCTGTATTATGGTTTCAATTCGGAGGAGTCGGTGCGCGCGTTCCGCGAAGCGGCGCGCCTCGACCCGCAAAGCCCGATGCCGCCCTGGGGCGTTGCCATGGCACTCGGCCCCAACGTCAACGTGTCGATGGACACGGCCGCCGAGCGTCAGGCGTACGCATCGGTACTGGAGGCCAGGCGGCTGGGGGCGAACGGCAACGCGCGGGACCGTGCTTACGTCGAGGCGATTTCCACACGCTACTCTCCCGTGCCGGGTACCGAGCGCGGGAAGCGTGACTCGCTGTACGTCGACGCGATGCGGCAACTCGTAAACCAGCGCCCGGAGGATCAGGACGCACGCGTGCTCCTGGCTGAAGCGCTCATGCTGCTCCACCCGTGGGACTGGTTCTCCGCCGACGGAAAGCCGGTCGGCAGTATTCTCGAAGCCATCAGCCAGATCGAGCGCGTCACGAAGGCCAACCCGAACCATCCTGGCGCCTGCCACTTCTACATACACGCGGTCGAGCAGTCACATTCGCCGGAACGAGCGTTGTCCTGCGCGAACCGGCTTTCCTCGCTCATGCCGGGCGCCGGCCACATCGTGCACATGCCGGCACACATCTACATGCGCATGGGCAACTATGCCGAGGCGGTTCGACGCAACCAGCACGCGGCCCATACGGACCAGGTCTTCATCGGGGAACAGAAGCCCCAAGGTGTCTATCCGCTCTACTACGCGCACAACCTGCACTTCCTCTGGGCCGCCGCGGCGATGGACGGCCAGACGAAAGTCTCTCTCAAGGCGGCGCGCGACCTCGTGGCGAACGTCCCGGCGGAGATCTACGAGCAGGCTCCACTCTACGAGCTGATCGCGGCCGTCCCCACGCTCGCACTCACGCGATTCGCGAAGTGGGATGACGTCCTATCCGAGCCCGCGCCCAAAGCGACGCTGACGCTCGCGCGGACGATGTGGCATCACGCGCGAGGCGTCGCATATGCGCGAACGGCCCGTCCCGACAGCGCCGAACGGGAGCTTTCGGCGCTGAGCGCTCTCGCGGCCCGGATTCCGCGCGACCAGCTCGTGATGACGACGAACACCGCGCCACAGGTGACCGACCTCGCGACAAAGACCGTCGAAGCCGAAATTGCGCTCGCTCGCGGGCGAACGGCGGCTGGCATCGCGATGCTGCGCACTGCGGCCGCCATGGAAGATGGCCTGCGCTACGACGAGCCGGCGACATGGTACTCGCCCGTTCGTCAGCGACTCGGGCGGATTCTTCTCGCCGCCGGAAAGGCCGCCGAAGCCGAGCAGGCGTTCCGCGAGGATCTGCTTCGGAATCCGGAGAATGGATGGTCGCTGCAGGGGCTTGCGCAAAGCCTGAAAACACAAGGCAGGACGGCGGAATCTGCTGATGCGGCGAGGAGATTCAGGAGGGCCTGGATACGCGCGGACGTGACACCGTGATCAACGGCATCTCGCGTGTCATGCTTGCGATGGACGCACGACGATGACACGCGTTGGCCAACACCGATTCAGCAAAGCGGGAAAACAGCGCAGCGCGAGGGCGAACAACGCCGATGCGGCGGGGGGAAACCGCTACACTGGCCCGTTGGTTCAGCGGACTCCTGCCACTGCCTCGCGGCGAGCGGTCGAAGGCGCTGCGCTCGGCGTAGCCGCCTCTTTCCAACTGTCTCGCTGAGGCACCTCAACTTCTACGGGTCCGAAATCCAGCACGACGCGTGACGGCACTTCGCCCGCCGCCAATCGCTCGAACACGGAATTGATTGCCGACAGTGGCTGCAATTCGACGTCCGCTTTCACCTTGCCCTCGGCCGCAAACGCGAGCGCCTCCGCCATGTCCTGTCGCGTGCCGACAAACGAGCCGCGGACCGTGAGACAATTCGCCACGACGTCGAACAGCGGCAGCGGAAACTCGCCTGGCGGCAGCCCCACGAGCACGCACGTGCCGCGCTTGCGCGCCATGCCGACGCCCTGCTTGAACGCGCCGAGCGAGGGCGCCGTGATCAGCACGCCATGCGCGCCGCCGTCGGTTCCCTTCTTGACCGCGGCTGCTGCGTCGGTCGTCTTCGCATTGACGACGAGATCGGCGCCGAGACGCGTCGCGTGCGCGAGCTTGCGGTCATCGACGTCCACCGCGCAGACCTTGAGGCCCATCGCCTTGGCATACTGAATGGCGAGATGCCCCAACCCGCCCACACCCGAGATGGCGATCCATTCGCCCGACCGCACATCCGCGACCTTGATGCCCTTGTAGGTCGTGACGCCGGCACAGATGATCGGTGCTGCTTGAATGGCGGTGAGTCCTGCCGGTATGTGCGCGACATACTCCGGATTCGCGAGAATGTAGTCCGCGAACCCACCGTTCTTCGTGTAGCCACCGAATTGCGCATCGGCGCACACGGTCTCCCACGCTGACAGGCAGTGCTCGCAGTGTCCGCACGCCGAATAGAGCCAGGGCACACCCACGCGATCCCCTTCCTTCACACTCGTGACGCCAGCACCCACTGCGGCGACGATGCCAATTCCCTCATGGCCGGGTATGAAGGGAAGCGACGGCTTTACTGGCCAGTCGCCGCCCGCGGCATGGAGGTCCGTGTGGCAGACGCCGCATGCCTCTGTTTTGACGAGAATCTGACCGGCGGCTGGCGTGGGGACATCCCATTCGCGGAATTCCAACGACGTGCCGAACCGCTCCACGACCGCAACCTGCATCTTGATTGACATTGCTGCACCCTTCATTCGAGACGCGACGATGACCATTTAGGGAATCGTACCGCCGCGCCAAGTGCCCACGGGTGGGGAATTGTCCTCGACGAAAGCGGGATCTCCCTTGGAGAGAGTCCTCGCGTATGCTGACCCAACGGTTCGCTCAAGTACCTGCGGTCGATTCCATGAGCACCGAGCAGCCTAGGTCCTCGAAGTACCGCTTCAAGATGATGCGCGCGTCGGGCTCCTCATCGATCATGAGCACCAGGAAGTCAGTGCCTTTAAGGCGAGGCGACGCCGCGAAGGGCCGGACGTTCGGCGATCGCGGGCGCGACCGCCGGTGTCAACACGATGCTGAACGTGGAGCCGACTCCCACTTGGCTCGTCGCCTCGATCGTGAAGCCCATCAACTGGGCAAGCGACCGGCTGATGGTGAGGCCCAGGCCCGTTCCACCGAACCTGCGCGCGGTGCTGTTGTCGGCCTGTTGAAACGCTTCGAAGATGCCCTGGAGCCGCTCCGGCGGTATGCCAATCCCCTTGTCCACGACATCAATGCGAGTTGGCCGGCCGGTACGCGCGTCTGTCTTGAGGATGACGCGGACCTCGTTGTCGCCGCTGAACTTCAAGGCATTGGCAACCAGGTTGATCAGCACCTGCTTGAGCTTTGGACCGTCGGCGTCGATGACGACTTGCGACGCCGGGTACACGCCCGTCAACCGCACGTTTCGCGACTGTGCCTGTGATCCAAGCTCGGACAGCGTTTCCACCACGAGCGTGGACAACACCACGGAAGTGATCTCCAACTCCATATGGCCCGCCTCGACCTTCGAGAGGTCGAGCACGTCGTTGATGAGGGCCAGCAGGTGTCGGCCATTCGCCTGGATCCTGCTTACG